>JAOZSY010000427.1 GCA_029939445.1 Bacteroidales bacterium | reverse complement strand
ACACCGGCAGCCTGCACTACATTTAGGGATTTTACAGAGCCATTCATTGGAATATATAACTGCTTATCGCATTTATGCAAACTTTCCATATAAATGCCATAACTCTCATCGCCAACCACTATCGCAACTTTCTCTGGGAAATCAATATCATAAATCATTTTTGCATCGGGAGTGGTTTCCATGGCTATAATGGTGTAATCATCAGGAATTTCATCAGTCCAATTATCAAGCCCTATAAACTTCCAGTCAACCTTTACAAATCCATTGGTAGCTGCTTTCTTTATTTTAGAAATTTTATGATTAACAGTATCTTCAGCAAAAAGCACTTTTGCACAGCCAATAGTCCCTGCAAGGCGTATTAGCCCACCTATATTTTCAGGAGTTTTAATGCCTATACCAACAAGTATTGGAGCATTGTCTTTTGTCCATAGGTTTGTTTCATTTTCGGTAAATAAAGCATTTGCCGATGTGTATTTAGTATTTATATAAGGCTTTAACTTTCCTATTTTACCATTATCAAAATACTTAATAATATCATCACCATTATCAATATTTATATAAAGAGGCTTTAATCCTACAGAAATTGCAGCTTCTATATTTACCGTTGTATCATCAATAAATAATGTTTCTTCAGCTATTAAACTATTCTTTTCAAGAACATAGTTAAAACATTCAGCATCAGGCTTTCGCAAAGCAATATCATGAGAAAAATAACAGTCTTCGAAAAGACTTTCTAGCCCATCAATTCCATAATTTTGACGCAAATCATTCTGATATGCATCATAATGAATTTTGTTTGTATTAGATAATAGAAATAACCTATAGTTTTTGCTCAATTCTATTAATAAATCTAGTCTATTTTTTGGGAAATCAAGGATTAGCTTATTCCAAGCCATTTTAATGTCCTCATCAGAAATGCTAATTCCACTAAGCTTACGAATAGCAGCATAGAAATCTTTATCAGAAATAACACCTAACTCCAAATCAATAAAGAGATTGCTCTGTATAGCACGAGAGTATAAATCCTCGAAATTATTGATTCCTAAATCTTTAAAAGCCTTTGCTGCCCTATTGAAATCAATATTGAGAATAACTCCACCAAGGTCGAAAATAATGTTCTTAATCATCTATTAAATATTTATGCAAAAATATAAAAAATGCCTTGTGTATTACGATTATTTGTTTACTTTTGCACTCGCATTTAAAGATAGCATTTAGCTTCTTTATATCGGGCCTATAGCTCAGTTGGTTAGAGTAGTTGACTCATAATCAATTGGTCCAAGGTTCAAGTCCTTGTGGGCCCACTTGGGTTAAAAGCCACTTCTTAATTGAAGTGGCTTTTTTATTTAAATTAAACTACTTATATGCATTACGTTTATATTATTTACAGCCCTTCAAAAGACTCTTTTTATATTGGAGAAACTATGGATATTGATAATAGAATTGAAGAACATAATTCTAATTTACACATTCACTCATTCACCCGAAAAGCCAATGACTGGGAAATATATTACCTTCTAGAATGCACATCTAAGATACAAGCTCAAAAAATCGAAAAACATATTAAAAGAATGCGAAATAGAAAATATTATGAAAACATAAAAAAATATCCTAATATATCTCTGAAACTATTGGAGAAGTATAAATAAAATACATGGGTTCAACCCCGATGGTTATCGGGGCTTGTGGGCCCA
>JAOZSY010000426.1 GCA_029939445.1 Bacteroidales bacterium | reverse complement strand
GTTTGTAGTAGCTAGGACAAGATTGCTTCACCTCGTGCCTCGGCTCGCAAAGTTGCCGCTTCGAAGGGGATTTTAACTTTAAATAAAAAGCTGAAAATTGAAAGCGTGGATTTATATAACAACTAACAAGAAAGACGGAGTATTATACGTGGGTGTAACGAGTGAACTTAAACATAGAATTGAAAGTCATAAAACAAAGAAGTACAAAAACTCATTCTCAGCGCGTTATAATGTTGATAAGATAGTTTACTTTGAAACATTCAATAGTATTATCACTGCTAGAGCACGTGAAAAACAATTAAAAGCAGGGAATAGAGCCCGAAAGATAAAATTGATAGAAAGTGTGAATCCTGAGTGGCGGGATTTGTATGAGGAGATTTGAAAAAGCTAGACAAGATTGCTTCATAGAACTTCAATCGAAGCCCAGACTCTGCGAGGGAGGAACGACCGTGGCAGACTCATCCTGGCTTCTACAGAGTTTGTAGTAGCTAGGACAAGATTGCTTCACCTCGTGCCTCGGCTCGCAAAGTTGTTGCTTCGAAGGAACGGTAGAGGAACTCCAATAGAAACCTAGACTCTGCGAGGCGTTGCCCTGAGTTTATCGAAGGGGAGTTTTTCACGACCGAAGCAGCTCCAAGCTTTCACAGAGTTTGCAAGAGCTAGAACAAGAATGAGATTTAAAATATAAATAAAAAAACATGTTCTTCAAAGACTATAAAACCAATACCAACGCACAAATTAGAGAATCCCTACTATGGGAGTATCGTGCCGATGATATTGATTATAATTCCATGAAGAATATTATTACCCAAAGAGTTATAGAGCGAGGTAGGATGGATGATTTTTATGCTCTCATAAATATATATGGACTCAATGAGGTAAAAAGAATAATAAAAAATCTACCTTATCTAAATGATAAAGACATTGCATTTGTTTGTGCAGTGTTTGATCTGGATAAAGAAAATTTAAAATGCTACACACGCAAACAGTTGCAAACGCAACATTGGAACTCTTAAAGCAGATAATGAATGATTCCGCTTTTAATGATTTCACTCTTGTGGGTGGAACAGCCTTGAGTTTGTTAGTAGGACATAGGATTAGTGTAGATTTAGATTTTTTCTCCGCAAAGAGTTTCGATGAAAATGCTCTCGTTACGCACCTACAGAATAACTATTCCTTTGAGCTAGATTATTTATCGAAGAATACCATTAAAGGAGAGAGCAATGGGGTTCAACTGGACTTTATCTCACATCAGTATCCAATTGTTGAACCACCTTCAGAAATTGATACCATAAGAATTGCTTCCAAAGGCGAGATAGCAGCAATGAAATTAAATGCTATTGTAGGTAACGGTAGTCGTATTAAGGATTTTATAGATATAGCTTTTCTTGCAAAAGATCTAAGCCTAAATAAAATGCTTGATTTTTATGAGCAGAAATATAAAGCAAATAAAATCATCGCTCTAAAGTCATTAAGCTATTTTGATGATGTAAATACAAAAGAACCCATTCATTATATTGAGAATAAAGAACTTGATTGGCTGAGTATTAAAAACGAGATCATGAAAATGATTGCAAATCCGGGGAATTAGTTAAAAAGCGTAAAAAAATAGTAATCTGTAATCAGTTATCAGTCTTCAGTCTCGATAGCTATAGAATTCGATGATAAATAAAGAACTTTAAGCGTAGCGCAAAAGTAAAAAAAACA
>JAOZSY010000177.1 GCA_029939445.1 Bacteroidales bacterium | reverse complement strand
CCAAGTTCAATTTTATAATCACAGTTATCTAATACCAAAGTATTATGCTCAACCATAATAATGCTATGACCTTGCAATAGTAACTTATCCAGAATATTAAATAGATATTGTATATCTTTATCACTTAATCCCTTGCTTGGCTCATCCAAAAGAAATATAGATTTATCTTTACTATAATACATAATATTAAAGGAAAGTTTTAATCGTTGAATTTCGCCCAATGATAATTTTTTCAGCTTTTGTGATAATGGTAAATATC
Source organism: Bacteroidales bacterium (assembly GCA_029939445.1). Taxonomy (GTDB): domain Bacteria; phylum Bacteroidota; class Bacteroidia; order Bacteroidales; family UBA1556; genus UBA6267. Next base: position 5,371 of record JAOZSY010000177.1, on the reverse strand, counting down.
CTAATCCTAGATCCATTAGCATTTTTAGTTTATCAGATATTTGCTCATTATCCATAAAAAAAGCATAAGCCTTTTCTACTGTATAATTCAGAATTTCAGAAATATTTTTTTCTTTAAAATAATACTTTAGAACCTCAGCTTTATATCCACTACCACCACATTCGGGGCATAATTCATCCACATCGCTAATAAAATCCATACGAATATTAATCTCTCCATTTCCGTTGCAATTATTACATTTCCCTACTCCACTATTTGAAAAATAATTCACCTTACGTTTATCAATTATTGCTTTTTCTGACTTAGCAAATAGCCTACGAATACCGTCAAGGATTTTAAGAAAAGAACCCACACTCTGATTTGATGTACTGTCTGCAAACTCGGAAGTAATATAATTGCAACTTACAAAACTATCTAAACCATCAATTGATTTACAGTTTGTAGGTTTCTGTGCCAAATACGACTTATAAATAACATCTCTAATAAGTGAAGATTTACCACTACCAGAAACACCATGAATACCAACAATAGCATTTATAGGAATTGAGATGTCAATATATTTTAGATTATTAGCAAAAGCTGATTTTATTAGCAAATCATAAGAATCTATTATTTTCTTTTTTCGCGAAATAACAATAGGTTTATTATTATTTTCCCCATTACTCAATTTCACAATATTTCCGCCATTAAGCCCTGCATTGGGGCCAAACTCAAATACATTGTCAGCAGCAGAAATAAATTCAGGGCTATGCTCTACAGCAATAACTGTATTACCATTTTCACATAATTGCTTTATTTTTTCAATAATTCGTAGCCTATTTTTTGGATGCAATGCTCGGCTTGGCTCATCAAAAATATATGTAACATCCGTCATGCCAGCACCGAGGCTACTTGCCAAACTCACACGCTGCATTTCGCCACCCGAAAGGCTATTCAGATTTCTATTTAACTGCAAATATCCCAAGTCTAAATCTATTAATACTTCTAATTTTGTTATTAGCTCATTAAGAATATCCCTAGAAATAGCCAGCATATTATCTTCAAAACTACTTTTCCATTTAAGCAAAAGCACCTTCGTTTCATTAATACCTATATTTGATAATTGAGATATATTAAGACCACGTATTTTATATGACAATACTAATGGGTTCAACCTTTTACCAACACAAGAGCTGCACATCTGCTGCTTCATTATAGGAATAAAACCATAAGCTCTTTTATCATTTTTCTTACGATTATACTCATCAAGAATCAAATTTGAAAGCCCTGCCCAATATCCATCAAACTTATGAGAACCAGAATTTCCTTTTCGTTCATATTTCCATTCTACATTCAGTAAATGAGTATTATCTCCAAACAAAACAATATTCTTTTCATACTGCGAGAGACTATCCCACGGCTCATCAATATCTATGTTAATTTTATTACAAAGTGCCTTTAAAGTCCAATAATACTGACCATTTTTATCAACATAGAATTTAGCAATTTTATTCTCAAATATAGCTCCATTTAGAATTCCTAGTTTAGGCTTATCGATAAAAACACTAGCATCGGGCATGGTTATTTCGCCTAATCCATTGCATTGTACACAAGCTCCCTCCTGCCTATTAAAAGAAAATAATCCTGACTCACAATTACAGAATTCTTTATTGGCATTTACAGAAATACGAGAGTATAATAAGCGGTACAAATCATAAATACCCGTGTAAGTGCTGAGGGTAGAACGCAATGTAGCCCTACTCTTTTTATGCTCAATACTTATACAAGCAGTAAGCCCAGAAAAAGAATCGTATTTAGCCTCAGAATTATGATCCAAACGAGAGCGTAAATACATAGGGAAAGTTTCTAGGTAAGCATCACGACCAGTCTTAAATATAGTATCAAAAGCCATTGATGATTTTCCACTACCAGAAATACCTGTAAAGATATTAAACTTATTTCTTGGAATGCTAATATCAATATTTTTGAGATTATTGGTAGTTACACCATAAAAATTAATATTTGAATCTCTATTATTTTTATTCAGAGCAATATTACTCCCTATCAACTCTCCATTCAATACTTTAGACGTAAGGCTATCTGTAGCAAGCAGTCCATCCAAATTACCCTCATAAATTTTTTCGCCACCATATTTACCACTCCCTTTTCCCAATTCTATAATATGCTGTGCACTTTTTATAATATCTTCATGATGCTCAATAATAATTACCGTATGCCCATTTTTAATAAGTTTATATACCGATTTCAATAATATTTCTACATCGTAAGAATGCAAGCCCGTACTTGGTTCATCAAGTATATATAAGGCCTGCTGCTTCGTGTCTTTTATCATTTCTGACGCCAGCTTTACTCGTTGAGCCTCTCCTCCCGACAGGCTTGTTGCACGCTGTCCCAAGGTAATATAACCAAGTCCTAAATCATGCATGCCTTTGAGCATATTATAAATCTGTTTTTGTCCTTCAAAAAAAACAACCGCATCTTCTATTCTTAAATCTAGCACTTGCTTTATATTTTTGCCATTATATTTTATAGCCAAAACATTATCTTGAAATCGCTTACCATTACATACATCGCATTTAATTTCTACATTACCAATAAAATGCATCCCTATTGTTTTATAACCTGCACCTTCGCAGGCTTCGCACCTACCACCAACTGTATTAAATGAGAAATGCGAACTCTTTAATCTCATGGCTTTAGCCTCTGGCAATCTAGCAAATAATATACGGATTTTATCAAAAACCTTAGTATAAGTAGCAGGATTAGAGCGAGGTGTACGCCCAATAGCTTTTTGATCGATAGTGATTATTTTATGCGGCAATTTGGAATTAATACCAATATATAATTTAGTATTTCTCTTAAAATCTGCTACTAAGGTATCCATTACCAAAGATGATTTTCCGCTACCAGAAACACCACAAACCACATAAAGAGCATTCAATTTGAATTTTACATTAACTGATTTTAGATTATTAATATCAGCATTAATAATCTCAATAAAATTAGAATTAGAATTAAGTTTATCAAATTTTACTATTTGCCTATTTGCATTAAATAAATATTTTTTAGTAAGACTATTCTCTATTTTAGAGCTTATAAACTTATCAAAACTCCCCTGAAAAATCACCTCTCCACCATATTGCCCTGCCAAGGGTCCGATTTCTATAATATGATCGGCAGATTGAATCATTGCAGCTTCATGCTCTATCAATAAAATTGTGTTGCCCTTAGTTTTAAGCCCTTGCATCAATTCAATTAATGGTTTCTGATCGGCAGCATGCAAACCTACCGAGGGCTCATCAAATATGTACAACAAACCCGAAAGTTCGGATTGAGACATATTTGCCATCCTTATACGCTGCAATTCGCCAGAAGATAGGCTAGATGCTTTTCTATGAATTTCTAAATATCCCAAACCCAAATCAATTAACACTTTACTTTGAGAAATAACTTGTTTTCTAAGCTTTTCAAATGCCAAAGGTTTAGAGTCAACAGCAATTGTTTTTAAGAAAAAATTATAAATTTCTTTAATATCCATTCTCGAAAAATCAGCCATATTACGCCCCTGGAATGAAAAGCTTAAAGCTTCTTCATTTAATCTAGAACCACCACAAATTATGCATCTTTGCGAGCTTACAAAACGTAGAATATTTGTATTTCTATCACGCTTAAGAATCTCCTCCATAATAGGAATAATACCACGATAATAGCCTTCCTCCCGAGGCTTGGCAGTAATACCACTCCATTTCATTCTTGATTCTAAGCTATGTTTTCCAAAAGGAATTTTTATTTTATCACTTCCATATAATATAATCTCTCTATTAGCATCAGTAAGCTCTTTCCATGGAATATCTACATTAAAACCCTCAACTTCGCATACCTGATTCAATACATCAATGGTTACCTGCGAATAAACTGTATAGCCACTCGGCAAGGTTATCTTTAAAGCACCTTCGCGAAGGCTAAGATTCTCATCTTTTATGATTAAACTAGCATCTATAAACTCCTGCATACCAATACCCCTACAACTTGCACAAGCCCCATAAGGAGTATTAAAAGAAAATAATCTACGTTGCTGTTTTAAAGGTGCAATATCTATTTCCGATTTTGCAAACCTAGCCATCAATAGGCGCAAATAATCGTAAATACCACTCAAAGTACCCACGGTAGAATTGGAACTAAAGGAGTTTGTTTTTTGATTTACTGCCACTACAGGAGATAAACCTGTAATACTATCCACATCAACCTGAGCAAAAGATTTTAGCAAACGCCTAGATTCATTACTCATAGACTCTACAAAAAGGCGCTGTGCCTGTTTGAAAATAACATCATAAGCTAGGCTACTTTTACCTGAGCCACTAACTCCAGTAATTACCGTTATTTTCCTCTTAGGAATATCTACATTAACATTCTTAAGGTTATTTTCTTTTGCGTTACGTATTGATATGCTTGGCATTAGATATTTAGTGTTTATTAGCTTATTCTTCTCTTAGAAATTTGGTTTTGAGCCCATAAATTGCTTTCAACTTATCGAAAATCATTTCGGAATCATTTTTACGGACAGATATTTCTATATAGCAACTAATCTCAAATTTTGTCAGCAATTGTTTCACATCCTCCTCTTTCACAAATCTCATAGCTGTTTGCATCATAGGGTATTCAAACTCTATACTATAAATATCGTTCACAGTTTTAGAGAGTATTTTGGTATTTGCAATTGCCTCTTTAGTAGCTGTTCTATAAGCATTTATTAAACCTGGAATTCCTAATTTTGTTCCTCCAAAATAACGAATAACCACTACCAAAATATTAGTAAGGTCATGCGATAGTAACTGTCCGTGAATAGGTTTACCGGCACTGCCCGAAGGTTCCCCATCATCATTAATACGGAATTTCTTCTTGTCGGCACCAAGTATATAAGAATAGCAATGGTGGCGGGCGTCATAATATTCTTTGCGCAGATTATCAAGCACTTCCTTAACCTCATTCTCACTAAAAACAGGATAAGCCTTAGCTATAAACTTACTTCCCCTATCCTTAAAAAGCGCCTCACTTGGTGACTTTATTTCGTGGTATAAATCTTCAATTTCTGACATGGAGTATTCCTGTTTATAATAAAAAAACAAAGGTATTGAAAAAGGTTAATACTTGAAAATATGATTTACTATTTTCAACAAAACAAAATCCTTATCAATTATACAATTTGCACTACTTTTGCCAATAATTATGAAGGTCGCAAGCAATAAAATATTAGATATAATAAAGCATTACCAAACAATGCTAAATGAGAATTATGATGATAATAGTTCTAACCAACTAATTCGTGAATTAATTTCTTTTTATATAAAAATTCCTTTTAACGAGCTTAGTC
>JAOZSY010000425.1 GCA_029939445.1 Bacteroidales bacterium | reverse complement strand
TCAATAGCTTCTTTTATTGTATTATCAAAGTTAGGCATTAACGTATTTTCAATACTCATAAAGTCTTTATGCATAGGAAGTCTTACAATATATACTTTGCCGTATTGCTTAAGATATGATATGGTTTTTGTCAGATAATCTAATCGATAGGAGGAAAGTTTCATTTCAGGAAGAACTTCATCACGATATATCTTTGCTTTTGCTTTTATTCTATTTGAAACGGTAAGGCTATCCATAGGAATATCTTTTATCTCCAGCCATCCATCTTTATGCAGGAACATATTTTTCTGTGGTAAGAATAAGTCAATATAACTACCCTGAAGATTTTTGTATAAATATTCTATATTTGGATTTATACTAATATTCGTAGTGTTTGAAAGACATAGACCGTTCTCTCTAAAAGAAGTTGAATCATTAGGGTTCTCACATCTACTAGAAATACTCCAAGGGCTTACAGCAACAATAAAGAACCCTCCATGTTTTTTGTTAATCTTTCTTTTTATGCTTTCTAAATAGATATAACCATAAGGACTATTGGCAACAGTAAAAGCAAAGTTTGATATTTTTTTCCCTAAAATATCCTCAAAAACGGCAGGCTGTATTCCTTGTGCAGCTCTAGATGTTCCAAGGATAAGGCTAGTTTGTTTTGGAGTTGTAAATCGTATATAAAATGGATCAGTATAGCCATTTGCAAGAAAAGAAAATCCTGCAAATGTGATAATTACAATTATTGAAACAGCAAATATTTTATATATAAATTTTTTCATCAGTAAGATTAAAATTGAAAATAAATAAATTGTTGTTGTTTCCCCATGAAAATAAATAAAGCAATTATTAATAAATAATAGAATGCATATCTGAATATTTTCTTTCTTTTAAAGCCAAGGCTCTCTATTGCGTATTGCCCATCTCGCCCAAACCATTCAATAATTACAAAGAATAGAATTAGCATTAAGGTAATAAGACCTTGGTTCATTCCCTCAAAACTAGGTATTGTAAATAGTGATTTTGAGAAAATAGTGGATAAATAGTTTAGTGCATGACTTATACTATCTGCTCTAAAAAATATCCAAGCGAGAATAGTTAAGCTAAATGTAAACCCCATTTGATAGAACTCCTTAAAACTTGGTAAAAATCTTCCTTGAGCTACAGTATTTGTATTTGTTCTATTTTTATTAAGTATAAGTAGTGGTAAAAAATACAATGCATTCAGTGCTCCCCAAACAATAAATGTCCAGTTGGCACCATGCCAAAATCCACTAATAATGAATATAGCAAAAGTATTCCTTATTTTCATCCACATTCCACCACGACTACCTCCTAAAGGGATGTATAAATAGTCTCTAAACCAGGTTGATAGTGAGATATGCCATCGTCTCCAAAATTCTGCTATATCTCTTGAGAAGTATGGAAAAGCAAAGTTCTGTTTTAAGTTAAAACCAAATAAACGTGAAGTTCCAATGGCGATATCAGAGTATCCTGAGAAATCACCATATATTTGAAAAGTAAAAAATATTGCTCCTAATACCAATGTGCTGCCCGAGTAATCTCCGGAATTATTAAAAATTTCATTAGCAATTTGCGCTGCATTATCAGCTATTACAACTTTTTTAAATAATCCCCATAATATTTGTCTCAGGCCATCTGTAGCTTTGTTATAATCAAATATTCTTTTTTTGTAGAACTGAGGTAATAGGTTTGTTGCTCTCTCTATAGGTCCTGCAT
>JAOZSY010000424.1 GCA_029939445.1 Bacteroidales bacterium | reverse complement strand
TTCGTTTGGAGTTTATGCTGAGTTTACCGAAGTATCAAGACAAAATGAAAGTAAGGTTTTTTAAAATATTGTATTACAGAGTGTTCTGTTAATAATTTAAAGTAGAATTAAATCAATCATATTTTTTGTCATGGACTTAGGTAAATAACACAAACAAAAGGTCGTAAAACTTAGTTTCACGACCTTTTATTCTATAAAAAAAATTAGATTAGAAAATCTCTCTGTCATTAAAGAAATAGTTAATCTCTATTTTAGCATTATCATCGCTATCAGAACCATGAACAGCATTCTCGCCCATATTTGTTCCAAACATTTTGCGGATAGTACCTTCTTCAGCCTCTTCAGGATTTGTAGCTCCAATAAAACCTCTATATGCCTCAACAGCATTCTCTTTTTCTACTACTATAGCCATAATAGGACCTGATGACATAAATTCAGTAAGTTCACCAAAGAAAGGACGCTCGCTATGGATAGCATAAAAAGTTTCAGCCTCTTGAAGACTTAATTTTGTCATTTTTGCTGCAATAATCTTAAAACCACCTTCAGTAATTTTATTCATAATTGCTGCTGCATAGCCCTTGCGCATTGCTGTAGGCTTTACCATTGTGTATGTTCTAGTACCACTCATAATATTTTGTATTAAATTATTGTTTTGTGCTTTTAAAATAGTGGACAAATATATACGATTTTTCCTAAGTTTCTACATTCTATTATTATACTTTATTGCTTCAGAATTATGATTTAATATTTACTATTTTTGCAATCTTAAATAAGAAATATGATACGAGCATGATAAAAGAATTATTTACCTAATAATTGAATAATTATTTTTTTCCATGCGACTCATATGGCCGTAAAAATATACAAATATGAAACGAGCATGATAAATTTTAATCTTAATATGACCCATAGGGGCATGATTAAAATATTGTTATGCGACTCATATGGCCGTAAAAATATACAAATATGAAACTGGAGATAGAAGATTTTTTGGAGAAAAGTAAAGAGCTATCAATTATTGATGTTCGTACTAGTGCTGAGTTTGAGCAGGGGCATATTCCTGGTGCAATAAATATACCTTTATTTACTAATGAGGAGCGTGCTATTGTAGGTGCAATTTATAAAAAGAAGACTAAAAAGTTAGCTGTTCTTGAGGGCTTGAAATTTGTTGGTCCTAAGATGTATGATTTTGCTGTTAAAGCTCAAAAATTGGCCAAAGACAATAAAATTTTGGTTCATTGCTGGCGTGGTGGTATGCGCTCGGCAAGTATGGCGTGGCTTTTCGAAACTACCGGACTGCAGGCTGACACGCTAGAGGGTGGTTATAAAGCTTATCGTTCTTTTATTCGCAAGGCACTTTCTCGTAATCAAAAAATTCATGTGCTTGGTGGAATGACTGGCAGCAATAAAACCGATATTCTTAAAGTAATGATGGAAATGGGTGAGCAGGTTATCGACTTAGAAGGTGAAGCAAGACATAGAGGCAGCTCTTTTGGACAGATTGGTCTTGAACCACAGCCAACAAATGAGCAGTTTGAGAATAATATTGCCAAGCTTTGGCTAGAACTTGATCCTGAAAAAGTACTTTGGCTAGAGGACGAGAGCAGAGCTATGGGGCGTGTTCGAATTGTAGAGGATATGTTCGATTTGATACGTAAGTCACCTCTTATTATTCTTCAAAAAACTAAGCAAATGCGTATTAATCACCTAGTTGATGAGTATGCT
>JAOZSY010000176.1:4065-5684 GCA_029939445.1 Bacteroidales bacterium | reverse complement strand
GGTTTTATGACAGGATTTTATATTATTCAAAAATACTATAAAGATGCTGGACAAGACCCTCTAGAGGTTGATAATTTCCTTATATACACTATTTTAGGTGGAATAATAGGTGCTAGATTGGGACATATGCTGTTCTACGAGTTTGATTATTATATGGCCTATCCTTCTGAAATTCTGAAGGTTTGGCATGGTGGACTTGCTAGTCATGGTGGAGTTGCTGGGGTATTATTTTCTACATACTTATTTTCCAGGAAATACAAAAAACCTTATCTATGGATAACCGATAGACTTGCTATGCCTGCGGCTTTTATTGGTGGACTTATTAGACTTGGAAACCTTATGAATAGTGAGATATATGGTCCAGAAACAGATCTACCTTGGGGCTTTATATTTAAAATAAATGGCGAAGTGGTAGCCAAACACCCTACTCAACTATATGAGGCTTTTACTTATTTTGCAATAGCTATATTTATATGGTTTGCTTATAAGAAAGAAAATGGGGAAATCCATTTTGGAAAACTTACTGGCTACTTTTTATCTCTAGTTTTTATTGCAAGATTTTTTATAGAATTCATAAAAAATAATCAAACAGCATTTGAAGAAAATATGCTATTAAATGTAGGTCAACTACTTAGTATACCGATTATTGCAGTTGGTATTTACTTAGTTATATCTTCTAAAAACAGACCTAATACACTCAATAAAACCAATGAATAATCAAGTAGCAAAACATAATAAGACAATAGTAATTGCTGATGATGATGTACTAAACATTGAGCTTATTAAGATTATATTGAAAAAGATTGATGCAAATTTGGTTACATTTCAGGATGGACAAGGTGTTATTGATTATATTACTGACAATAAAGCTAGTATTGTAATTTTAGATATTCAGATGCCTATTCTTGACGGCTTTGAAACATCATGCAAATTACATGAGATTGGTTATGAAGGTAAGATATTTGCAATTACAGCGCTAAATACAACCACCGAACTTGAGAAGTACAAAGAGTGCCATTTTGATGAAGTAATAGAAAAACCCATTAGAAGAGAAAGCTTTCTTAAGCTGATAAATGAGGTAATTTAGATAACCATTAGAGAGCTATGGCTTTAGCAATAATGCTGTGAAAATACCTAAATAATTACCTATAGCATATCCCACAATTCCAATTGTAAGTCCACTGATAATCAAGGATCTATTATTTAAAGCTCCTGCTATAACTGGAACAAATGGAGGCGAACATATCAGAGCTGTTGAAGTTATAATAGTTGTATCAGCATCTATTTTGAATATTCTAGAAAGCAATAAGTGCAGTAGCAACGACAGTGTAATAGTAAAACTCACATAAAGAAAAATTGGTATTGCCTCCATGGAAAATTTCTCCATATCAGCCATAGAAGCAACCACAAGGCTAAAAACAAGAATTAAATACATACCCAATTCATATGTTTTGGGAGTACGTCGTAAAACAGGAATAAAAGATGACCCTATGCCTATGGTGGTTATTGAAAGTATAATTATCATTACCTGAAACTCTTTTTCGAATAAAGTACTTAGTCCAAAGGAAAAAGCAAATATTAATATAGAAACTAGCAACATTCCCATAGTAGGAATAATA
>JAOZSY010000176.1:0-4055 GCA_029939445.1 Bacteroidales bacterium | reverse complement strand
TAGTATATTCTTCGCTTTTGTTAAAATCGACTCCAGGTTTAACAAAACTAGAATTATTCAAATAACCATAAGGAAGCCATTTCTTGAATATAACTTTACCAATAGTCATAAGAAATAACAGATATGCCCCAGAGTATATTAGATCAGAGGTGTGCACCATTAGGTATTCATGCGAAGGTACACCAAGTGCTTCTTTAATTGATGCCAGATTTGGCGTTCCACCAGTATAAACTCCAACTAATAAACCGGCCGTCTTCCATGCGTCGTTAATAATAGGTTTAAATAAATAATAACCCAATAGTACAACAGTAATAATAGAAACGAGCCCCAAACCTAAAGAAATAAAGCTTTTTGGTGCCATACGTGTCCACGACGAAAAGTTTAAGCTAACCAACAACAAAGGCAAGGAAAGTAATATGGTGATATTTGTAAGGTTCTCCTGAATAGGCATGCTACTAGAATCTAAAATGCCAATATTTCCAAGAATTAAACCAATGATATAAACAACAACAACATTTCCAGCTTTTCGTATTAATAAAAAGTGACCCGCATAATGTATAACTAATGCAGGTACTACTAAATAAAACACGATTAATAATATATCTTTTAAATGTATATCCATTGATTATTATAATTCAAAGTTTGAACTTCAAATTTAATAATATTTTAGCCTAATCTGAATTTAAGATTATATTTTTTTCATTTATTAATATTACATTTAATGAGTGATATAAGTATACTAGTATAAAGCATTTATGATGAGCAAATACTATATTTTATTATTAGTACTCATGCATATTGCTTGGTTTAATAAAATACTTTATAATAAACATGGAGGATAATTCCTCATTAACTTTTCGCAAAACATGGCCTAGCCTATGTTCATTGATCTTTGTATTCTCTAATTCTATATCCATGATAAACTGATTTTTAGGTTTTATTACTGATTTGTGGCTGGCCCTTACATCTTTATTCTTATATTTATATATATCTTCATTAATAGTATTAAGCAATCTATTGCGTACATTACTACTAATAACCGAATTAGCAGATTGATAAATATTACTACCCTTTATTTTATATTTTCTTTCTTTTAATAAATCATCATTCTCATCTTTCTTATTCCTTATAAATAATCCATAGATAATAGCCTTTAGAGAGAATATATACTTTACTATTTGGTAAGTTCCATTTTCTATTTCATTAAACACTTTATTGATCGCAACATCCTCTGACGACTCATAATAAAGCTCACAACTTCCTTTATATTCCAAACCTTCCACTTTAAAAATACTATTGCCTAATTCATAAAACCGATCTGATAAACTTAAAACTGCTACACCCATAACTTAATTTACTTAATTTTTGTGTTAATACCTAAAGAATTGTCAGGTCCAAATTAATGACTTAACAAATGCAAAATTACAACCTAATACACAGTCATATCAAGCTTTTTAAGCAGTTTCTTTCTACTTAACTAATATTTTAAGCAGCTTAATAAGTACTTAATATCATTTAAGCTACTTATCTATTACTTAATTTTTACTTAATAATAATTAAGTAAAAACTTGCATTCAGTAAAGAAATACTTTATATTTGCAAACTCGAATCACTGAATTTGAAGATTAAAGGCAATGACTACAACACTACAAAAAAATCATTTTGAAGTAATTGATTTACTAGCACAAAGTATTAGCTTGGTGCCTGGATTTCAGCATGCGTATGCTTTTTATTACCACCCTATTGATAAAGAAATACAGGCTGCTTATGCTACTAATGATAGTATTAGCACCATAGATACTGGTTTTGATAAGTTATCGATTAACATTGCAAAACTTAGAAAATCAAAGCAAAAGATTGAATGGGTTGATAAAAATGAGATCCCTTTTGACAAGAGAACTAAGAATCTAGAAATTCAGAAAGAAGTTTTTGATGAATTAAAACATCATATACTACTGTATAGAGTAAAGAATACTTTTGATAATAGCTACGACTTACTATATGTTTTCTTTAAGGCTGACTCGTCAAATTTTGGAATTAAGAATTCCAATAATAAGCTTTCTACTGATCAAAAGAGTATTATCTCTACGCTAATCACAAATTCTTTTAATATTTTTCTCAAACAACGAAAAGAAAATAATAAGGCTCAGGAGCTTTTGCGTCAAGATTTGGCAAGAGTGAATCAGTACCTTAAAAAATATAAAAGTAGTTCTGAAGTTAAGAAATACAAAAAAATAATTAAAAGCTACATCTACTCTACTTTTGATATTGAAATAAACAAACTTAATCTTATTGGGAACTATTCCGAAGAGATTGATGAATTAATGAATTCATATACAGGAAATATAAATGCCATTCAGAATAATGTAAAACAGTGTGTTGCAATGGCATATCGTAGTCAGAATCCTGTAATTGGTAGTATTATAAATATTGATGAAATTATATACCAATCATTTTTTAGTAATATTGAAAATGAGTCTGTTACTTCTACAAATTATTCGGCCATTGATAGCCGAAAGCAAAAAGCTGTTCAATTCTTAAATAATCTGGAAAATGCTGCTCGTGTAGTTTTATCTAAAGGTGATAATATTACTGGTGTAAAAGTAGGTCAAGCAATGGAGGCGCCAATAACTGCTCCTGCAATTAGCGATTATATTAAAAAGTATCAAAAACCAATAAAGCTTCTCTGTCAAGAAAATCCAGAGCAATGGCTGATTATTCAAAAATCATTTAATCCTTTGAAAAATATACTTTCTGCATAATTAGGCTTTACTCTTTATCTAATCTAGTCCAGTTATCAGCATCAAATACATTATCCTTAACTTTATACCAATAACTATAAGAGTATTTTTTACTATTATCAATACTCTCGGCCCACCAGGCTATAAATGCAGGAAGCGTACGTGAAACTATGCTATCATTTGTAGGGTTTATCTCATCAAACATAATAGAATTAACATCAGCATTCGACATAAATCTATTATCAATAAGCATATCTCCTTTTTCATTAAAATCTTTCACCAATAATAATGGATTTAGTGAAAGTAGATGTTCTTGACTCACCTTTTCTTCATTTGTATTTATAAATGGAAAGTTAACTTCTATCTCCCGTTCATAGCGATGCCAAGGCACACCGTGGTCCGAGACTATAATTATTTTAGTATTATCGTAAACACCATATTTTTTCATCCACTTAATCCAATTAGAAAAAGTCTCAAAAGACCATTTATTAGTAGCTACAGGTGACACTTTAGTATGGAACTCACCAGTATCATCAACATAATTCCAAGGAAAATGCGTAGTAAACGAATAAAGCAGTATTAAATTTGCTTGATCATTCTGAGTGGTAGAAATATAAGGCAATAAACGCAAGAAATTATAACTTGTTACCAACCACGTATTTTCATGTAACTCTAATTCTACAAAGTATGATTTTAACCAATCTCCTTCATTATAAACCAAAGATTTTAGAGCCAAAGGAACACTATAAAGCAAAGCCGTTTCTATAATTAGTTGCGAATTATCTGATTGCGCACTATTAATTCCCAGTTCTTTATTATATGAATCCCACTCCTTATTCCATCTTGGCAATAGTATATCTTTGCCTATTTCATCCATATTAGTATTTGGAAAGTTATTCATTGCAACAGCAAAACCATTATTATGGGCTTTATCTATAAGAGATTTCATTGCTATTGTCATTTTCTGACGAATAGTATGTACAGTATCTTTATCCAATACACTTGGTATAAAATCAAAACCTCCAATAAGAGCAGGCATTGTGGAATTTGTTGCTCTTGAAATAGATAATGTATTTCTATACCATTTAAACCCTGTATATTCATTTACAATATTAGGATTATCTTCAATAATAGTTTCCATTGCTAGCCCTTGAAACATATCTGGCATGAAAAGAATAATATTCTTCTTTGTTTTAGAAAAATTAATAATTACTTCACCTTCTATAACTCTTTCAACTTGATTTTTGCTACTAAAAAATTTATCAGATAATATACTTTTGACAATACTCTGAGTTGCAACTACAATATTTAGCA
>JAOZSY010000423.1 GCA_029939445.1 Bacteroidales bacterium | reverse complement strand
GTGTAATAATAAACACCGTCTGCTAAATCTTTAGCATCAATCTCTATTGTATTACCGCCTACATGAGAAGCTCTCTCGGTAGAATAAACCATCTGACCTAGTGCATTTCGTAATTCGAATACTATGTCGCCATCTGTTGGTACAATATAATCTATACGTACATTTCCAAAGGCTGGATTTGGCTCATTCTGTGATACCTCAAATGCATTCTCAATGGCATCTTCTACAGATACAATTCCTACATATGCGTCGCATAGTTGATCATTTGTTGCCAATGCATCATTTGGTACTAATGTACGGATACATAAACTATAATTACCAAGTGGTGAATTATATGTAGTTGCAAACTGGAATGTGTCAACTTCGTTTGTTGCCATACTTCCTGTCCAGGTTTCTGTTGTCCATGATAGACCGCCATCTTTAGAATACTCTACATCAAATGATGTTAGTGTACTTATTCCAAAGTTCTTGATCTCAGCTAATACCGTAATAGGATTTGTAATGATTGTAGTATCGCCTACTATTACATAGTCTTGTGATATTCCAGTACTAATTACTCCTCCGTCAATATTTGCTGGTGTAACTGATACCGAAGTGCACATATCATCATTTTGAGGATATGCATCGTTTGATAAATCAGTTCCAACACATAATTGGAAATCTGCACCTGGTGCAACGAATGTAGTTGTGAATACATAAGTAGCTGTAGCGCCTAATGCAAGACCACTACCTGGTACATTAAATGTTTCTGTAACAATTCCGTCAGTTCCTATTTGATACCATACTGGTATAGACGTTTGAGTTATACTACCATAGTTTTTAACATCAATAGATACTGTAACTACTTCGCCAACCTGAACACTAGATCCTGGTGTATTGATAGCAACAACTCCAGCATCAATTGGCTCTATTGGTAAACTTAAGCAAACATCATCAATTGCCCAACCATCATAATTATTAAGACTACCATCTGCATAGAATACAAATCTAAATTGTATAGTATCATTTCCTGAATTTGGAAGAAGGAATTCTCCTGCTGTGAAATCAAAACCATAAGTTGAATTAACCCAACCATTAGAGTTGCCTGTCCACATATAAGTACCTCCTACATTATCAGTATACCAGTTAGATCCTCTTGTGTCGCCTAAATAACCTAAGCTTGCCCAGAAACCTTCATTGATTCTATATTGAATATATCCACCATCACTAGCTGCTTCTGTTTCATAATACTGATAGAAATCTAAAGTTGCAGTATCGATAGAACTTACTATAATAAATTTAGGAGTATATAAATACTGAGAAACTGAATTATTATAAGTAGAATCTAGATCTATAGCCCAAACATTATTAGGACTATGTGCGGTGTTTATATTAATCATTGATGGTACTCCTCGCTCCCACTGATTCATAAGTGTATCTGGCATCCAAAGGTCAGAACCTTCAAAGTCGTCGCAATAAGCAAGATTTACTACTGCCTCACGGAATACGTCAAAATATAATGTGTCATTATAATAGTTTGTATCACCAGTTAGAGTTGTAAATGCAGTAAGATGGTTCATTCCATCATTAAGACTAATATTACCCATTGCTACATCAACAGAATCGTGACTATAAATAGTAGCACTATTATATGTAACAGGAGTGCCTAAAACACCATTAAGAGTATAGTTAATATCTACTGTAGTTATCGGGTCTGATCCATAGTTACGAACTCTTGTAACAAGAGG
>JAOZSY010000175.1 GCA_029939445.1 Bacteroidales bacterium | reverse complement strand
AGGAAAGAAACTTGATAGCCCTGATAATATATTGATAGCATTGGATTATCTAAATGCTTTAGAAACAGGGTATAAATATACTCTTAAAGTATTAAGAATGGGGAAAGTAGTTGACATTAGTTGGACCGTAAAGTAATCCTAGATAAAAAATGATAAAGCCGTTGATTTGATAGTTATTAACTATCAAATCAACGGCTTTTTATTCAACAAAAAATATCCCACCACTATCTATAAGTTTTCCTTCAGAGAGTTCTATAATTGTAAATCCTTTCTCCTCACAAAAGGCTCTTATCTTTTTGCCTTGCGAATGATTATTTAAACTTCCTGTAAAAAAGATTTTATCCTTGTAAATACCTGCGCAACCTCCAATAAAACCATATTCAAAGCCTTGGAGAATAATATCTTTGGTTTTGATAATAAGAGCTTTCTTAAAATGTTTTTCTAAACTATGATCACTAGTAATAATAGATTCATTATCAATAATTATGGAATTGCACCTTGCATAAGATTGCTTGGTTTGTATCCATTTTTTATCCCTTGAAAGCTCCAATATACTTGTATCACAGTATTTATTATTGCCAATAAAGATATTGTTATAAGTTGCGATATTGTATACAGTTGTAAGTGGATATTTTGCGCCTAATTCTATATTGCCATACTCAAAGACTATTCCGCTCTCTGTTAGTCTGTTAATTAGAGATATGGGAGTTTTAGGAGCAATAATTAGTTTTTCATTATTCTGAAAAACGAAAATATCTGGATGTCCAGAAATGGCATCATAAACTATATTTGAGGTTTCTAATTCATAAACTTCTCCATAATTATTAAGCTTTTCCTTGGCCTCAGCAGGAAGTTTTTTATCAATAATAATCAACATTGTATTCTAGATTTATAAGATTATTATTAATGCTAAATTTAACTCTGTGAAACTCTTCAAAGAGGCGTTTCTTGTTTGCCGCTTCATATCCAATGGCGTAATTTATTTGTTTTGGCGCTACATTTATCTTAATTTTTTGTTCTGATGATTTATCGTTAATCAGAAGTTGTAACTTTTGCCACCAAACTTCTGTCATAACCTTTTCTTTAAAGTTATACATATTAGGACCAGCAATAAGTTCATTCTCTAACAAATTATCATCAGGGTAGAGTCCGATTCTAAGAATTTTTACATCATTAGCATCAAATATTTTATAGATTTCGGCACTTTGCTGTATCGCATCTTCAGTAGTCATTGCTGTGTATTTGCCTTTATTGTATAAAGTATGCAATGATGTATCTTTTATTATTAATGTGGGATATATTCGAGTTTCTTTGGCTCCTAATTTTACAATTTTATGAGCGGTTTCCATGGCTTTTTCTAATGAATCGCCAGGCAGCCCTAGCATCATCTGTAGTCCAAGTGTAAATCCATTACTGAGTATTAATTTACTAGCATCTTCCACTGCTTTATAGTCATGGCCTCTATGGCTTTTAGCCAATACGCCATTGTCAAGCGACTGAGCACCAAGTTCAATATTTGTAACATTATATTGTTTAAGAATATCTAGTATTTCTTGACTAATATTATCGGGTCTTGTGGAGATTCTTATTCCGCTAATACTACCATTCTGAATATATTTTTGGGTAAGTTTTAGGAATTCTATTTGTTCTTCAATGGGCATAGCTGTAAATGTGCCGCCAAAAAAAGCAATCTGTATCTCTGAATTTCCTTTTGGGATACTCGCTAAATAGTCTTCTATTGTTATTATTATATCTTCAAAATTTACAATCTCCGTTTTACCAGTTATTTTTTGTTGATTGCAATAGATACACTGAAAAGGACATGCTCTCTCAGGAATAAAAATAGGGATATTATAATGACGAATCACTTTTATAAGATTTTATATTTTAATTAACTAAAGGCCTGTCCTGAGCTTGTCGAAGGGCTAAAGGGTTAAAGGCTAAATTGGTTTTTCAACGCCTTATCATATTTTACAATTCTTTACTACCTTTTACAACTCCTTACTACACTTTACCCTATTTCCCAACTCCTTACAACCCCTTCTCCTTTCTCTATTCACCCTTCACTATTAAACTACTGACCAACCAGTCCTCTACCTTTTTTATGAATAGTATTTGTACGAAGGCCGTCAGCAATTGTTCTGTCGAGTAGCCCATTTACAAAAACACTGCTTCGTGGTGAGCTAAAGTGTTTTGCTAGTTCAATCATCTCATTAAGCGTAACTTTTAGTGGAATGGAATCAAAGTAAAATATCTCTGCCATTCCCATTCTCAGTAGAATTAAATCCATGGTGGCAATGCGATCAAATTCCCAGTTATTAGATTTGTTTTCTATTATTTCATTAAACTTTTCAAAATTCAGAATAACTTCTCTAACAAGATTTATTACAAAGTCTTTGTCCTCGGCTATCTTTGATTTTGATTCTCCTTTGAATAATGTTGGGAGCTTTTGACTAATATCTGTCTTTTCAGTATAAGAGTGAATTGTAATATTTACCATTGCTAAACTCATATAGAAATCCTCGCTCCACATTGAATTTATTTCTTCAAAATATGAGCGCATTACATCATTCTTTATCAAATGATTTCTAACAAGAATTAGTACAATTTCTTTATCATTATCGTAAGTGCTTTCGTTGCGCTGCATGTATTTTGCATACTCTTTGCTAGAGCGAAACTCATGTACAATATTACGGATAGTATCACTAACCAACGACCAAGAAATTTTTAGATTATCTTCCTTAAGAATAAAGTCTTTATTCATCTCAATTTGATACAAAAACTTATTGTCTGCAAAACGAGTATTTGGATTTAAATCTTCTGGAGTTGGAATATATTTATTCTTAGATGCTTCTAACGATTCATTTGCAAAACGGCGTATTGCTACTAAAAAGGATAATTGGTAGATGTATAAATCATAAAGCTTGTCAAGATTCTTAACTAATTGTGTCTCTGTGGTAAGTAAGTTAGTTTCACCTGATTGAAAGTGAGCGTATAATGACTGTAGTGCTTTGATTCTAAGTTGTCGTCGATTTAGCATAATAAAGAACTTTTAAATATATATGTAAATTGTTTATAATAATAAATTAAGACTGCAAATTTAGTGTTTTTTTTTAATTTAGACATTAATTATTGTTAATGTTTAAATGATATTTTGAAGACTTTGAATCTTTAATTTTAGTAGTTTAGCATTCTGATTGAACCTAAACCTGTTAATTATGAAAATGCATTATCGATTAATAGTATTATTTGCCTTTAGTTTTGTTTTTAGTAGCTCTAATGCTCAGCAAGAAAAGCCTGTATTTATTCATAAAGAAGTACAAAAAGCTATTGATAATAATACACGTAGCAATAATGGAACTGTTGGTGAAAGCTATTGGCAGAATTTCTGTAATTACGATATAAAGGCAGAAATTTTTCCTGAAGAAAAGCTTATTAAAGGTGTGGAAACGCTATCATATTTTAATAATAGTCCCGATACTTTAAAACGTCTTTATTTTTCAAATGTTCAGGATCTTTTTAAGAAAGGAGTTCAGCGTGATTGGGATATGGGTAAAGTTGATTTGCATGATGGGGTTAAGATTAATTCGATTATAATTGATGGAAATGAGATAAAGCTAGATCCAAAAGACAGAAAGATTTTCCATAGGAGTACAGATATGATAGTTATTCTTGATAATTATTTTGAGCCAAATTCGGAGCATGAAATTATTATCTCTTGGACTAATATTATTCCAAAATACATTACAATAAGGAATGGTGTGTATAATGAAACAAATTATATGTTAGGATATTGGTTTCCAAAAATGAAGGTTTATGACGATGTGTATGCTTGGGCCAATATATCGCATACTGGTAGGGCTGAATTTTATCATGAGTTTGGAAATTATAATGTTGAAATTACAACTCCCAAAGATTATAAACTTTGGTCAACAGGGCTTTTGCAGAATTCTGAATATATATATAAGAAGCATATTATTAAGAGATTAGAGAAGTCATATAAATCAGATAAGGTTATTAATATAATTACTGCCAAAGACAATAAAGATAATAATGTATTAAAGAATAAAGGAAAAAATACATGGGTTCTTAAAATGGATACTGTTCCTGATTTTGCTTTTGCCATTAGTAAAGATTTTATTTGGGATGCAACAAGTGTCGATATTTTAGGAAATAGAGTAATGGTTAATGCTGTTTATAAGGTCAATTCCAAGGATTTTCATCAGGTAGCAGATATAACAAGAAGCATAATTGATTATTTTAGTAATACAAATCCTGGTATTGCATATCCTTATCCACAAATGACAGCTTTCAATGGTGGTGGTGGAATGGAATATCCTGCCATGGTTAATGATGGTGATAATGATAATTTGGAAGGCACTTTATATCTAACTGCCCATGAGGTAGGCCATACGTATTTCCCTTTTAATACAGGGCTCAATGAGCAGCGTTATGCATGGATGGATGAGGGTTTAATTACTTATTTTCCAAGGAAATTTGTAAGAGATTATTTAAAAGACTCATCATATATTCTTCATCAATCATTGATAAGTTCTTATGATAGAATGGCAGCTACAGATTTGGAAATTCCACTTATGGTGCCTTCTTATAATACAGGGACGGCATATCGCTACCATGCATATAATAAATCATCAGTTGCTTATTACGAGTTATGTAGTTATTTGGGTGAAGATGTATTTAATAAAACATTGCAACAATTTGCTTTTGAATGGGAGCATAAACATCCTTCTGCTTATGATTTTTTTAACACTTTTAATTCTGTAAGTGGCGAGAATTTAAGTTGGTTCTTTAACCCATGGTTTTTTGAGATGAAGAATGCTGACTTAGCAGTAGGGGAATTAACTAATAATAAACTTCAAATACTCAATAAAGGCGGATTGCCAGTTGCTATTCGTTTAAAGATATATGATGGTAATAAGGAGAAACAACTTCACTTTAAGGCTAATGTTTGGAAAGGAAGTAGTATTTTTTTGGTTGATTTGCCTGAAGGTTTTAAACTAAAAAAAGCAGAACTGAGCACATTGGATACTCCAGATATTAATTTGGATGATAATATAAAGGAATTTTAAGTAGAAATGCAGTGAAGCAATTGTAGATTTTATACGTTTTAAATAATAATAAAACATAAATTTGCAGCCAAGTTGATAATGTAAAATGTAAGAATATGGATTACGATTTAATAGTTATAGGAAGTGGACCTGGGGGTTATGTTGCAGCAATTAGAGCAACGCAATTAGGAAAAAAAGTAGCAGTAGTTGAACGGGCTGAAGTTGGTGGAATTTGCCTTAACTGGGGTTGTATTCCAACAAAAGCATTACTAAAAAGTGCACAAGTATATAATTATATTAAACACTCTGATAATTATGGAGTAAAAGTAGAAGGGGATATTATTGCCGATTTTGATGCAATAGTAGAGCGTAGTAGGGGTGTTGCTGCAAATATGAGTAAAGGAGTTCAGTTTTTATTCAAAAAACATGGAATAGAATTGATTAAAGCCTTTGGAAGTTTGCAAGAGCCTCATAAGGTAAAGCTTGATTTTGAAGATAAAGAGTCGGAGTTTATCTCTGCTGAGAATATAATAATTGCAACGGGAGCACGAGCTCGTCAATTGCATAATTTGCCAATTGATGGAAAAAAGATAATAGGATATCGTAAAGCAATGACGCTTGATAAACAACCTGAGAGCA
>JAOZSY010000422.1 GCA_029939445.1 Bacteroidales bacterium | reverse complement strand
TACACTACGAATTTAGCGGGTAAATTAATAGGTATGCATACAGCATTGTGATATAAGTAGGCAGTAATATTGCTGACTGCTGACTTTTATCTAACTCATGATGCAAGTCTCTCAATTTCTAATAGTTGCATATTTAACTTGTCAAGTGTTTTTGATAGTGATTTAGCTCTTTTTTGCAAATAAGCTTGCCTGTTTCCATCAATAATGAATGGATTAAATTCAACTTTTTCTGTTACCATCTTATAATAAATTGTTGCAATTTTTTTTGCTGTTGCTACTATAGCTTGTCCTGCCCCGGATTTTGCTTTTTTTGTTCTTATATAATCACCAAATGGATTTTTAGCATTCCATAATCCATTAGCAGCCTCTCTAAAAGCTTGACCTGCATTGTTTTTTCTTTTTCTAACTCTGGATGATAGAATTTTTCCTCCTGAAATTTTATTATCTGGTACTAAATTTAACCATGATAGAAACTGTTTTACAGTTGGAAACTTTTCTTTCAAATTTGCACTTGTTTCTGATAATACCGTAAGAGCTGTTGTTTGCTTAAAACCATAGATTTCCATTACATCTACTCCATGAACATTAAACAAATGTTGTCCTACATTAAACATCGGTTGTTTATTTTTGTATGTGCGTGGCTTTATTGTCTTTTTTTCAATATTTTCCTGAGCTAAAAACTTGATAACTCTTTCGCTTTCTTGATCAACACTTGTTAAATGTTGTTCTAATTGGCGGTATCTGTCACGAGCCATTTTTAGGCAAAATAACTGTTCATCCCTCCAATTTCCTTCAAGTGATTTAATCAATATTTTCTCAGAACACTTTATTCTACTATTACGAAATAATGCTAAATGTTTCGGATTTCTTTCCCCATTAATAATAGCATTAACAATAGCTGACCCTGTTTGACCATTAATGTCACTGATTACATCATGTAATTTAATATTCATGTTTATCATGGCTTTTTGCATATGTTGTGTCTCTTTTGCCATATCTCTTATTATCTGTTTTCTCAACCTAACATATGTTCGCAATTCCCTTGTTAGGTTATCGGGTTGAAAACAAGCTTTAAGGTAACCACTAGCATGAAGTTCCTGTAACCATTGGGCATCTATAACATCCGTTTTTCTTCCAGGAACATTCTTCACATGGTATGCATTTACTAGATATACCTCTATTCCATAATCCAATAGTATGGTGTACAATTGATACCAATAAGAGCCTGTAGATTCCATAGCTACAGTTTCAACATTTAATGATACAAGCCACTTAGCAAGTTCGTGAAGATCCTGTGTAAATGCTTTAAAGTTTCTTACATGATTTTTACACTTATCTTCTGCCACTGCTACATAATGAACATTTGAGGCAATATCTATGCCTGCTGCGTTTAGATTTATTACTTTTGCCATAGTTATTTTATTATGGTAATGTTCAATATGCATAATAATTTTAATATTCTTTTATTAGAGATTTATACGTCATCAATTGGATATTTAAAAGCATATATGCCTATACTGCCGATAGGGCTTTAAAGCACCATTGTCTGGTAAGGTCTGAACATTACCTATTTTATCAAAGGTACTTTTTTTATATAATTCAGCATCCTGTTAGATTATTGGATATGTCGCATTTTGCGGCTAATTTACTGCCGACTAAAAAGAAGAAAAACAAAACTATTATTTAAATTTACCAACTAAATTTGAAGTAGTACCTTAAAAATATTACTTGTTAATA
>JAOZSY010000174.1 GCA_029939445.1 Bacteroidales bacterium | reverse complement strand
TCGGAGGATTGACCGAGAACTATAAAACTAAACCCCCTTCCAATCAATGTGCTTCACTACCCACTTTCCCAATGGGGATTTTTATTGACAGATATATTATAGTAAACAGAATATAAAATTTGCGTAAACTCTAAGTCCTCCTTTGAGAAGGAGGTGGGTATTTTTTAGTGAATAAATCTGAATTCCTCCGATGAATTTTATAAAAAAATACTCGGAGGATTGACCGAGAACTATAAAACTAAACCCCCTTCCAATCAATGTGCTTCGCTACCCATTTTATGGATAATAGTTGTAAAAAGTATTAGGAAAGAATAGAATTAATTTGCTGTAGAAATTTTTCTTTATCTCTAGGAATCACACCTTTTAGTATAAGGTGATTAGATGCATGGTCGCTTCTGTAAATTGTTTCATTTAGTTCTAAATTCTCAATAAAAAGCTTAGTTTCTTCAATTAGTTCAATCTGATTAAGCTCTTCAAAGTCAACATCTATTCTAGATTTAAGATAATCCATACCTTTATATGGGTGTAATACCAATGTTGATAAATATTTGGGCTGAATAGCATTAATGAGTTTTGCAGAGTTAATTGCATGCTGCTTGCTGTATTGCTTTCCTCCAACACCGTTAATTATCATTACTGAGCTATTCAATCCAGCATTCTGAGATTTATTAAGAGCTTCAATCATCTGCTTATGGTCAGCACCTTTATTTATAAAATCAAGCACAGTATCATCGCCTGATTCCAAGCCAATGTAAAGTAAATTTAGGCCGGCATTCTTTAATTGTATTAACTCCGATTCTGTTTTATTTAATAGATTTGTTGGCGATGCATAGGCAGAAATACGCTGTATTCTAGGGAAACTATTTGTTAATTTATTAAGGATGCTCAGCAATTTGTTTGTAGAAAGCACCAAAGGGTCGCCATCAGCAAGAAATATCTTACGCACCTGATCAGCATAGGGAAGGAGAGCTTCAATATCCTCAAATATATCTTCTTCTTTTCGGGCCTTAAATTGTTTGCTAGTATACATTTCGCAAAAGGAACATTTATTCCATGAGCAGCCTAAAGTTACTTGAATAATAATAGAACGCCCTTCGCTTGGAGGTCTAAAAAGAGGTTCGTGATATTGTATTGGGAAGTAGTTCATCTTTTTTTCTTAAGAAAACAGAATACTTTATGAATAAAGCAAAACACACTAGTTTGAAGTCTTATGTTTTTCTAACTCTAATTTTTTTCTTTTTCAGCTTAGTATCGCTTACTAAATGAATAAGCTCTGTTACTTTTGAACTTTTTACTGCCACAAAAGCACAATCTTGCTTAAGTTCAATAAGCCCAAGTTCATCATTATTAAGTTTCCCTTGTTTTATAAATAGCCCAGCAATATCTCCCTTCGATATTTTGTCCTTTCTACCTCCAGAAACAAATAATGTTGTCCATTGTTCATCTTTGCCATCCTCAAATTGCTCAAGGCTTTCTACATATATAGACTCAGGGTGTAGTTTGTCGATAAATTCAGGCAAGTATTCATCTTCGTGTTGAATTATATAAGCAGCACCTTCGCTATGCATACGGGCAGTTCTACCATTTCGGTGAGTAAACTCATGTTCCTTAATTGGTAGGTGATAATGTATTATAAATTTTATCTCAGGCACATCAATTCCCCTTGCAGCTAAGTCAGTAGCAATTAATAATTGATGCGACGAATTACGGAATTTTATTAAAGCCTGCTCACGATCTTTTTGTTCCAAGCCTCCATAAAAGCACTCATGAGCAATATCGATATCAAATAAATAATCACTTACTCGCTGTATGGAATCTTTGAAATTGCAAAATACAATTCCTGGTTGATTTCCTAATTTATCAAGTAATTTGCCAAGGGTTTCTAATTTATCTTTCTCAGGCGACAGTATTATTTTTAGCGATAGTCTTTTGCTATCATCAGCTTGAAAATTTATTGTAATAGGATCTTTTAATCCGACAAAATTTGGAATTTTTACTTTAAAAGTAGCTGAAGTAAGTATTTTTTTCTTTATGGATGGGAGTGCAGACATTATATCTACCATTTCGTTCTCAAAACCAACTTCCAAAGATTTGTCAAACTCATCTAAAATAAGAAATTCTATAGTTTGCGAATTAAAAGTTTGTCTTCGTAAGTGATCCGCAACTCTTCCAGGAGTTCCTATCAAAATAGAAGGTGTATGTTTTAGCTCTACCTTGTCTTTAGAAATAGAGCGACCACCATATACTGCATTTGCTTTAAAACCAGTACCCATTTCTCGAATTACTTGCTCTATTTGTATTGCCAATTCCCTAGATGGAACCAATATCAGTGCTTGTACTCCAGCAATATCTCTATTAAGCTCTGCAATAATCGGTAAAAGAAAAGCTAATGTTTTTCCTGTTCCTGTTGGTGAGAGTAGTACTATATGTTGATTTGAATGAATTGCGTGCTGTGCTTGCATTTGCATAGGATTAAGCTTCTCTATGTTTAGCTTCTGCAATATCTTCTGCTGGTTTTTTATATTTTCTGACATATTGCAAAAGTAGGTATTAGTTGTTAATAGTAGTAGGAATAAATATAAAAAGCTTAAGTTAGATTAATGAGCAAGTACTTTCCTGTACAATGACATTTCTGTCCGTTGATCGATAATAATACTTGGGAGGATAAATAATTAGAAACGGCCAAGAATGACCCTTACACATCTTTGTATAATGGGCATTCCTAGCCGTTGATTTTAACTTGTACAATGGGCATTCCTGCCCGTTGGTTTGAAGTTTATTATTACAATATTTACGCTATATTAAATTAATTGTGCATCAACCACTGCAATAGTTGCCATATCTACTATCTCTCTTACCGAACTGGATAACTGTAATACATGTATAGGTTTTTTTAATCCCATTACAATTGGTCCAATAGCTTCAGAAGATCCAATTTCTTGCATTACCTTATAAGCGATATTACCAGATGATAGGTTAGGAAATATAAGTGTATTTACATCCTTAGTGCCTAGTTTTGAAAAAGAATACCTTTCATTACGTAATTCAGTATTTAGTGCAAAATTGGCTTGCATTTCTCCGTCAATAATAACATCAGCATGCTTACTATGAAGAATAGAAATAGCTTTCTTTACTTTTTGAGATGATTCTCCTATTGTTGATCCGAAATTTGAATATGAAAGCATAGCCATTACAGGTTTAATTCCAAACTCTTCTACTTTTTCATTTGCTAATAATGTAATATCAACTAAGTCTTCTGCCTCAGGATCTCTGTTTATAGTTGTATCTGCAAAGAAATAAGGTCCTTTTTTAGTTCTTAGCATATACATTCCTGCTATCTTATTTACATCATTTCTTTTTCCTACAATTTGTAGGGCAGGTCTAATTACATCAGGATAAGGTGTGGTAACTCCAGAAATCATTGCGTCAACATCACCAGACTCTACCATTGCAGCACCAAAGTAGTTTTTGTCGTACATTAATCGCTCTGCTATAACCATTGATATTCCATTTCGTGCACGTTTGCCGAAAAATATTTTAGCATATTTAGTGCGTTGTGCGCTATTTTCTTCAATACTATTATCAATTAACTCAAGATCTAAGATGTCGATGTTGTTGTCTGTAGCTAGTTTGTTAAGGCGTTTTCTTTGTCCTACTAACACAGGAATAGCAATGCCTTCATCCTTAAGCAATCTTGCAGCTTGTAATACATTAGTATTGTTGGCATCACTGAATACTACTCGTTTAGGGTTTGCTTTTGCTTTAGCAGTCATGCCTCGCATTATTCCATGGTCAATGCCCATTCTTTTAAGTAGCTCGTCTTTATATTTATCCCAATTGGTAATATTTATTCTTGCTACGCCTGACTTAATTGCAGCTTTTGCTATGGCAACAGGGATAAATTCAATTAGTCGTGGATCTATAGGAGTAGGAACGATATACTCTTTTCCAAAACTCATATTGTCATTATTATATACTTTCTTAACAATATCAGGAACAGGTTCTTTTGCTAGGGCAGATATTGCGTAAACAGCGGCTAGTTTCATTTCTTCGTTAATAGCAGTGGCTCTAACATCTAATGCTCCTCTAAAAATATATGGAAATCCCAATACATTGTTTATCTGATTTGGATAATCAGATCTTCCTGTGGCAAAAATAATATCGTCGCGTGTTGCTAGTGCATCTTCATACGATATTTCAGGAGTAGGATTTGCCATAGCAAAAACAATAGCATCTTTAGCCATTGATTTTAGCATATGAGGCTTTAGAACACCTCCAGCAGATAAGCCCAAAAATACATCAGCATCTTTGATGCCTTCTTCCATGGTTTTTATGTCTTTGTCAGTAGCGAATATTTTATTTGCATCGCTAAGGTCTTTTCTGTCTTTTGTGAGAATACCATCTACATCAGCCATTAGTACATTGTTGATATCAACGCCTAATTGTACATACATGCTTGTACATGCACAGGCTGCAGCTCCAGCACCACTTACAAATAACTTTATTTTTTTTATATCCTTACCTGCAACTTCTAAAGCATTTATAAGTCCTGCTCCACTTATTATTGCAGTTCCATGCTGATCGTCGTGCATTACCGGAATATCCAGAGCCTCTTTCAGCCTTCTTTCTATTTCAAAGCACTCAGGGGCTTTAATATCTTCTAGGTTTATTCCACCAAAAGTTGGAGATATAGCTTTTACTGTTCTAACAAACTCATCAATATTAGTCTCATCAACCTCTATATCGAAAACATCTATATCAGAGAATATTTTGAATAATAAACCCTTTCCTTCCATAACGGGTTTGCCAGCAACAGCACCAATATCACCAAGTCCTAAAACGGCTGTACCGTTAGAAATAACAGCAACTAAATTACCTTTTGCTGTATACTTATAAGCATCTTCAGGATTTTTTTCTATTTCTAAACAGGGATCAGCTACTCCAGGAGTATATGCTAATGATAAATCGCGTTGAGTGCGATGATGCTTAGTAGGAACAACTTGTATCTTTCCAGGTCTTCCCTTTGAATGATAGTTTAACGCGTCTTCTTTTGTGATATGTGCCATAATAATATTTATTATAATTAAGAGTGCAAAATTACATATTTTGATGATTGCTTTATAGCTATTTCATTATCTTAAGACGCTAACTTGATTGATATTTTTATGATAAAATCTAGTTTTATAACACTCTTAGGACTTACTTTAGTAACATTCCATTAGTAAAATTAAATACTTTCAATTCTGTACTTTAATATCTAAAAATATAACTAGCTAACGCAATATTGTTGTTCCTATAGAGAATATTTGTATAATATTGGGAGTATTAGAATTGTTGTTAATCAGTTTTATTGCAGCTTATGATTACTGTTATTAATGTAGTATATGTCTCTATTTATGAATTTTAGCATTAATTAGAAATAGGCATTTATTTTTATGCAAAAAAACATTTGCGAAGTTAATAAAAGCATTATCTTTGCAGCCGCGAAACAGGAAGTGGTTTCGACAAAAAGCCGAGGTAGCTCAGATGGCGCTGATGCCCGATGAAATCGGAATCAGGATGCTGATTGAAATATCAGCATTAGAGCTTTCCAGATTCAATATCAGGAAAGTATCAGCCAAAATAGCAAAACGGCAATCACCTCAAGCCGAGGTAGCTCAGATGGTTAGAGCGCATGATTCATAATCATGAGGTCGGCAGTTCAATCCTGCCTCTCGGTAC
>JAOZSY010000421.1 GCA_029939445.1 Bacteroidales bacterium | reverse complement strand
TGTTTTATTATTCTTCTAAAAAGAATGCGAAAGATAGTGAAAAAAGAGGCTTATTTTAGATAAAATTTAAGATAGGAACTAATAACTATACGTCTTATCACTTAGTTATTATATAAAGCAAAAAAGGGATTTGCATACTGCAAATCCCTTTTCAATAAAATATTTTATAATAAATCTAAAGTATAATTTTCTTTATTATTATATCATTATTTGTAACAATATTAATAACATATAAGCCTGTTTTAAGTTTATTCGCATTAAAAACAATACGTGAAGAACTAGTATTTACTTCTAATGTTTCAATAATTCTACCCATATTATCAACCAATGTTATTGTTGATGATTCATTATTAGGATTAAAATAATTAAATGATATACGATCGCCATCATAAATATAATCTTCAATTAATATCTTTTCACCATTACGAGTTACAGCTATTATACTACTATACTCAAATGCTCCATCAAAATCAGTTTGTTTTAATCTATAATAAACAACTCCATCGCTAAGGCTATTATCAGCTGCTGAATAGTTAAGAACAATATTACTATTTCCAGCACCTTCAACTTTAGCAAATGTTTCAAAATTCTCCTTATCTAATGAACGCTCTACTTCAAAGTAATCATTATTAATTTCAGAAGCAGTAGCCCAATTTAATATAGTAGACTTTTCTTCAAGCTCAGCCGTAAAGCTAATTAATTCTACTGGCAAAGTAGACCCAGCCTTATATTCTACAGATTCTGAATTAACAGAAGTATTTGTTCCACCCTTTGTTCCGCCTTTAGCTCCATACGAATTAGTAGCCCTTACTCTAAACCAATAAGTTACTCCGTCAGTAGCCCCCGTAACTACATGAGTAGTAGCGCTGCCTACATCTTTATCTTGATAACCAGCTAAATAAGTCGAAAAATCGGAAGCAGTAGCAACATCTAATCTATATGTAATTCCACTAGAACCTCCATCACCAGCTTCCCAATAGCATTTAAACTCAGTTTCTATATCAGCCGTAACATGAGTAGCATTAGGTTTACCAGGCGTTGTTTTAAATTCTACATTAGCACCATAGGCTGTACCTGTGGCATTAGTAGCATAGGCTCTAGCATAATATAAAGTGTTTGCCGATCCAGCAGTTTTTGATAGATTATACGTTCCTATACCACCACCACCTGCTGAACTTTCAGTTGTTGGATCAGTACTTGTCCCAAAACAAACACCTTTATCTGTAATAGTAGAGCCACCATCAGCACTTGCATCATTGCCATCTATATCTCCTGAAGATGTTGTAACATTTGCAACAGTTCCTGTTGATACAGTAGGTACTGACGCGGCTAATGTTGTGAAACTTTCACTCGATGCAGCAGTTGCAACACGTACATATTCACCTTCATCATCGTCATAAATATATAATCTAGCTTTAAAATCATAAGTAGTACTAACTGAAAGACCTGTTATATTTACAGAATAACTTTCTGTCGCACCTAATGCTTCAGTACTAGCTGTATAATCGACATTTCCTGGAGGGGAACCCGTCTCTCCCCAACTAAACTTTACTTTATACCATTCTCCTACAACTAAACTTGCTGCAGATGCATTTAATGTTACAGTAGTTTGATCAATACTAGTTGCAGCATCAGTAGTAACAGTCTCCTGCGACATAGCAAAGAGTCCGATAGATAATAAGGTAATTAATAGTAATATTCGTTTCATATCTGTAATTATTAAATGAGCACTAAATTCAAATATTTAAT
>JAOZSY010000025.1:10746-19301 GCA_029939445.1 Bacteroidales bacterium | reverse complement strand
AAGGTCATTCATTCACTTACTTTTTTAGAAAATAAATTATTTTGAAATTCGTGGGCGGGAGTTTTTTCGCTCTTGACTTTTTGTTTCGTTTTGTGTCAAGACAAAATGAAAGTAAATTGTTTTAAAACAATGCGTAGGTGAGTAGTGTGCTAATAAACGAAAGTAGAAATAAAACAATCACTTTTTTTGTCATGTACTTAGGGTTATAATAGAAATGGGAAATAATAATAGACTAGTTATTTCTTAGTCTTTTAAGAAATATGAAGCGATTATTTGGATTGTATTTAATAAGTATTTTTTACGATATTTGTTATTCCATTTTAAAATAATGCTGATGAATAATTATAGTTTTGATAATATCACCGACCGCAGAGGAACAAATAGTGTAAAATACGACTTACTTAAACAGCGTTATGGTAAGGACGACCTTATTCCTATGTGGGTTGCAGATATGGATTTTGATACTCCACCATTTATTTTTGAAGCTATCGCTAAGCGAGCACAGCATCCAATATTGGGTTATACTTTTCGTGACGAAAGCTATAATATAACTATTGTGGATTGGCTAAAAAACAGGCACCAATGGGATATAGAGCCAACGCAAATATCTTTTACTCCTGGAGTAGTGCCGGGCTTGTTGATGGCTATGGAAGCTGTGTCTGAAATTGGTGACGAAATTATAGTACAAACTCCTGTTTACTTTCCATTTTTTACTACCATCAAACAAAATGGGCGTATTATGCTCAATAATAATCTGAAGGAAATAGATGGTAACTATACTATGGATTTCGATAATTTGAAGTCAATAATTACTCCCAAGACCAAAGCTATAATTATTAGTAACCCGCATAATCCAGTTGGACGGGTGTGGAGTAAGGAGGAGCTAGGTGAGCTAGTGGATATTTGTTATGATAATGGTATTAAAATTATTAGTGATGAAATTCATTCTGATATAGTTTTCTCTCCAAACAAACATTTGCCAATAAGTTCCATTTCTGAGAAAGCTGCTGAGATTTCTTTTGTTTTTATGGCGCCTAGCAAGACTTTCAATATTGCAGGGCTTTCCACATCATTTGTAGTAATTCAAAATACAAAACTATATAAGAAATACGAAAAGAAACTTGATGCTTTTCACCTTTGGCAGGGAAATATATTTGGAAATGTAGCCACACAAGCAGCATATTCTAAAAAAGGGGCAGAATGGCTTGATGAGATGCTCGATTATGTAGAGGGAAATATTAATTATGTAATTGATTTTATAAATGAGCGTATCCCCAAAATATTTGTCCATAAACCAGAAGCTACTTACTTGCTTTGGTTTGATATGAAAGAATATGGAATGACTCATAAAGAGCTGACAGATTTTTTTATAAATGATGTGGGAATTGCCATAAATCAAGGACGAATATTTGGTAGCGGAGGTGATGGTTATATTAGAATGAATGCTGCTACTTCA
The DNA here is from genome assembly GCA_029939445.1 of Bacteroidales bacterium. Classification (GTDB taxonomy): domain Bacteria; phylum Bacteroidota; class Bacteroidia; order Bacteroidales; family UBA1556; genus UBA6267. The sequence continues at coordinate 17,845 of JAOZSY010000025.1, read as the reverse complement.
AAAGCAGTGGTAGAAAATGCTATGCTGAAATTAGAAGTTGCTATTAGTAATTTGAGATGATACTTAGTATAGTCATAAAGCACTAATACAACACCATCACATTACCCTTATATACCTGTGTTTCGCCTCCTGATTTTAGTACTGCTGTGATGTAATAGATATACATTCCGTTCTGTACAAATTCGCCATTGAATTTGCCGTTCCAAGGTTCGTAAGTGTTTGATGAGTAGACAAGTTCACCCCAGCGATTATAAATTAAGGTTTTGATATCAGTAAAAAGTTCATTATTTCCGTAAATAAATACATCATTGAGCCCATCGGCATTTGGGGTAAAAGCATTTGGAATAAATAATGCCATAGTTGTATCGCAGTCAATAACGCTGACAGTAATAGTGTCTTCATCAACATTGCCTAGCGTATCAATGGCACTTACATAATATGTAATATCATTTGTTGGGCTAGCCATAGGGGTTGCCGAACTAGGATTATCGAGGTAGTTTGCCGGCGACCATATCCATGATTTATATAGAGGGTTATTATTTCCAATTATTATTTCTTTGCCTAGGCAAATGGTAGTATCATTAATGGTAGGGCTACAATGTTTTACACTAATAAATACACTATCGTAAATGCTGCCACCAATGGTATCGTCTGCTATTACATAATACCAGCGGCTTTTCATAGGTTTTACAATAGGCACTGCAATTGTGGTGTCGTTAATATCAATATTAGGCCACCATGCAAAGTTTTTATAATAAGCATCGCCATTGCCTATTTCATAAGTTTCTCCTTGGCATAAAGTAGTATCTTTTTTTATGCAAGTACAAGGCAGTACTTTTACAAATACACTATCTAATGTTTTATGAAATTTAAAATCTGTAGCTTGCACATAATACCAAGTGCTTTTTGTGGGCGAAACCCATATTTTGCCCCAATGCTCATCTCTTTGTATTTCGGTACTGCCATTGGGAGCACAAATACTGTCATGCCACCAACTATAATAATAATCCTCATAATTATGTTCTCCAATATAAGCAGAATCTCCCTTGCAGATAAGAGTATCATTGCCTGCCGCCGCCTTTGGTGCTATTGTGTCGCAGGGGTAGAGGGTGACGTCATCGAGGTAGTAAGCAATTGAAGATTTGCTAATAATAGGAAATGAAGAGCCCGTAAAATCAACATTAGAAGTGTCAAATTTGCTGAAGCGACCAATATGAACATATTTTTCCATACCATTGGCTATAATGGTATCATGTATTTTAGTCCAATTCAAAGTGTCAGTAATAATTCCTTTGCCCCTTTGCGATATTCGATAATAATAGCCTATGGAATCCATGTTTATGGGTAAACTATCTGATGATAATGCTGCCTCTATGGCGTCAGTGGCATAGTCTGATATTTCGCAATGTGTTAACCAAAACTCAAGGCAGTATTTATTACCAGATTTTAGTTTTTTTTTTAATATAAAGGAAGGTATCTCAGCAGATGTAAACCAATAATTAAATGGATTATAATAAGTGTTTAACCCAGACCAAAGAGCAAAACCTATATACCCATTACCTGTGCGGGCATATTGATAGCCTGTATTATTTTTAGGAACGCTAATATGGTTCCAGTTAGCGAATAAAGGAAAAGTATCTACAAAACAACTATTATATAAATCAGGAGAACCTTTTATTCTAAAAATATGTTTTGCGCCATCATTATATGGAGGAAAAGGAATAATACATGAGCCTTTAAGCTCCTCTATACTACCATTATAGAGTAAGTTTTGCGAGAAACTGTAGTTAATAACAGTAATAAATAATAAAAATAATATATTTCTCATAATTATAGAAAAAATAATAAGAAGCAGGAAGTAAGTCCTGCTTCTTACGAAATATTAAAAATAGATACTATTTTTTGATTAATTTATTATTATAAATTATATTATCTTCATCAAATAACTTAATAAAATAAATACCAGAATTAAGATCAGAAATATTTAACTTATTGGTGGAATTATTATTAATATTTCCACTTTGTAATAAACTACCTGTTATGGAATATATTTCATAGAAGATTATATTGTCATAGTCCCCTGAGATATCAATAGTATAATAATTATTGGCAGGATTTGGATAGGCATTCAAATAATCGGTTTTAGGATTATTTGTTTGAGTATTTGTACTGGTATTGCCCGTGCGAGCCACAGATGAGGGTGCGTTAATTGGCATATCAATAATATAAAGCCCTAATATTGCTCTGGCAAGATGCACTGCCTGACCACCTATGTTTGGATGATTATTGGCAATAATTAGTAAATTACTGCTGTCTGACGAGCTTAGACTATCAGTGGTTAAATACTGAATATACTTTTGATATGTAACCGAAGTGTAAATCTCTGCAAGGTTTTGTGGGCTGTAGTTTTGTAATACTTGAAGTGCATTGGTATAATTAGCCGCTTTAATATTGTTTTCGATATTATACTCTATGCCAATATTGCTGGCACCAATGCTAAAATTAAATGCATTATACATAGTATCGGATGCAATACCAAGAGTTGTTAAAAAACTATTATCCTGTAACTCATAATATGCACTACGTATAGTATTATAGCGTAATATGCTATTATAAATACCCTGAGGGTTGCTCATTGATAATGAATTGCTATTGGGTAAATTATTTATGGCATAGCCAATTTGTGCTTGCCTATAATTATCTTTATCAGTAGTGCTTTGGCTTATTAATGGTATATCACTAATGATTTTTTGTTGCTGACCACCTCCGCATTGTCCTCCTTGTTGTCCTGTCGTGGAGTAGCTAGTAAAAATTGAATAACTAGGAGGTCCTAATGGCACATCATATTGCGAGATATTTAAGCTAAACTCGGAGCCAGAGTTATTATAAAAGAAATCATGGTCATAAGTTTGAATACTTCCTTTAACTCTAGCATTGCTAACAGCAATATTATACCAAGAGTTATCGTAAGGGTCTGCATCATGACCAATTTCGAATATGCTACCATTGCTTTCTCCCCATATTGTATTATATAATTCAATGCCGTGGTATGAGTTGCTCATGTTATTGCATTTAATAATACCATTACTATTATTTTGTTTAAAATACATGGCATAACCACAGTTATCAATAGTGTTTTCAAGCACATCAGTATTAACACTATTTTCAATAGTAATGCCCACTACAGCCATTGGATTAGAAGAATTATATCCATTAAGGTCTATTTCGTTGCCTTTTATGGTATTATAGTGAGAGTTTATAACTGTAATGCCAGTTTTGGATGATAATACAGTACCTGCAGTGAAGGTGTTGTCGTTAACTGTTAAATAATTTCCTCCATAAGAGTATATACCATGTCCTGCATTAAGTGTAATAGTATTGTTATTAATTTCTATTATATCAGATGTGGTATTATAGAAGCCATACGTTGTATGATTAACCATATTATATTTGGAAACAATATCATGCGAATTTAGAGTATTAACTCCATAGGCACCATAAGTCATGTCATTATATTCTACCTTTATATCAAAACTATTTGCAATAGAAATATTAGCTCCATTAATAATATTATTGTTAAATTTTAAATAATTATTGTTTATTTTAATATTATTACTACTATTTCCTATCCTAATGCAATATGCAGTATTACTAGGTATTGTGCTTATTATATTTTGAGTAATACTATTCTTCTCAATATAAATATTTGATGAATTAATTAAATCAACACCTATACCTGTACTGTTAATTTTAAAAATATTTTTATTTGCATTAGAAAAACCATTACAATTATCAATTCGTAATCCATACCCTGAAGTACTGGTTGAGTTTGGAGAATAAAAAGTGTTATTTGAAATATTGATTGTTGAAGAATTATTGTCATTAATTAATGCACCATTATCAACGTAAGTAAAATCGTTATTGTCAATGTTTGTTTGTAAAGAATTTCCAGTGATTTGTAAACCCAAATATTGACTATTATTAAGTTTATTTGAAGTGTATTCTATCTCTCCATTGGAGTTAAATAATACAGTATGTGTATAATAGTTTTTTGAAGCAAATAAATTCTCGAAAATTTGCGCGTCAAAATTATTCATTGCAAAAACACTATGGTTTGCCATATTATTTCCTGTAGTATAAGTGGTTACATTATTAATAACTAATATTCTACGATTATTTGCAGTTGGCCCACCATCAAAAGTAATAGCCTCAATGCCTGCATCAAGATTAATGCTTGCATTAATGATTTCAACATCACTATTTACGCAATAGATGTTTAAATCTTCATAACCAGAGATAGTATTAGTTAAAGTACTACCTATTTGTCCAATAGTTAAAGTATGTATTGGTGTACTAGCCACAACATCCTCAATAAGTATTGCTGGAGAAGTTCCATTGCCACCGGGTAAAGGATTTTGTGACATACTCATATCGTTATCGTAGAATAATCCATAATGGTCTCCATTAAAGTCCTTAACAGTAAGTGCGTTTTCACATTTGTCGAAATTATTGGCATATATTTCATAATTACCACCATTGGTTGAATAAAATGTATTAATAGCATCCGTAATAGTATTACCTCCAGCAAATACAAAGCAATCTTGATTTATATATATTCCGTCCCATAAATAACTACCACAAGCTTCAATAATATTATTATCTAAATATAATTCTGCCCCATCATTGATAATGATTTTCGCATTTGGAGCCATATATAAATGTGACATATTAATAGATATTATAGCACCATTAGTTATAGTAATAGTGCCTGCAATTTCAATATCAGTATTACTGTAAGCTGCATTTGAGGTAAATGTACTATTTATCCACGTATCGGGTAATCCCAAATTACATACTTGTTGGCTTATGGCGCTGGTGCTAAAAAGTAGCAAAAAACCAAGAAGCACATAAGTTATTGATAGTGAATTCTTTATTGGGGGGGGTAATCTTCTACTGTTTTTTTGTTTTTTGTAATGTGACATAATTTTAAAATTCATTAGTTAAATTAAATGTGATTAATTTGGTATTAATTTGGAGATTTTAATTCAAGAGCAAATATAATGAATTATTTTTAATATAATAAATATTTTTTGAGTAGGTTAGGGATAATTATTTTTCAATTTCATCTATAGCAGTTTCAAAGTCTTGGAATTTTTCATTGCCATTGGCTATTTTATCTAATCTTTCGTCAATAATATCCTTTTGCCACTGGTTTAACTCCGTGCTTTTATCAATTTCAATATTTTTTTGAATACTCTTTAATTTTTCAATTATAGAAACATCTTGAAGACTATAAATCCAACCAATAAGGTCTAGTTTTTCAGCTTGTATTTGTTGTGCATTCATTGGATTGAGTTTGATTACTATTATGAGTGCGGTCTAAGAAGCGTATTTATTGCCAAACTCATCGTTGTCAAGATTTTTTCAATCCTCATTAACACTATGTTAACTGTGGTAGAAATAATCTTTCCGCCTTGATTTCGATAAAAATCTATCTTTTTAGATTCGACTCAATTATGAAAAAATACAAAAAAATCATTGCAAAAAAAACGACCACCGAAGGCAGTCGTTTTTAGAATATGTTGTATCTTGATTATTATCCTCCAAAGTCATCAAAGGCTATCATTTCATCTGGTACACCAAGGTCTTCCAGCATTTTAAGAACAGCATCGTTCATCATTGGAGGTCCACAAAGGTAATACTCTATCTCTTCGGGCTCTTCCATTTTAGATAGGTAGTTATCCAATATAATTTGGTGGATAAATCCTACATAACCTGTCCAATTATCTTCTTTATCAGGCTCCGAAAGTCCGATATGGAATTTGAATTGAGGGTTGTCTTTTTCGATAGCTCTAAACTCATCCACATAGAACAGTTCTCTTAGCGAGCGACCGCCATACCAGAAAGTAGCTTTACGATCTGTTTTCTGAGTTAAGTATTGATCAAATATATGCGAGCGCATAGGAGCCATTCCAGCACCACCACCAATAAACATCATCTCGCGCTTGGTATCTTTAATAAAGAACTCACCATAAGGTCCCGAAACCATAACTTTATCGCCAGGTTTAAGGTTAAAGATGTATGAAGAGCAAATTCCAGGGTTCACCTTAGCAAAACCTTTATTCTTAGCATCCCAAGGTGGTGTAGCTACACGTATGTTAAGCTTAACAATATCACCTTCAGCAGGGTGGTTGGCCATAGAATATGCGCGGTATATTGGCTCTGGATTTTTCATTACCAAATCCCACATATTAAAGTTATCCCAATCTTTCTTATAATCATCACCAATAATTATATCCTTATAATTAACGGTAATTTTAGGAACATCAATTTGAATATATCCACCAGAGCGGAAATCCATATGTTCGCCTTCTGGAAGACGTACGGTAAATTCCTTAATGAATGTGGCCACTGATTCGTTAGAAACAACTTCACATTCCCACTTCTTAATACCAAATATCTCGGCTGGAACTTCTATTTCCATATCAGCTCTAACTTTTACTTGGCAGCCTAATCGCCAATCATTGGCAGCTTCTTTACGAGTAAAGAAGCCAGTTTCTGTAGGAAGTATATCTCCAGCGCCTTCGTGCACTTGTACCTTACACATGCCACAAGTACCACCACCACCGCAAGCCGATGGAAGAAAAATCTTTTCTTCAGTCATTTTAGTTAGAAGTGTGCCGTCAGGATCGGTTTCTATTTTGCGTTCCCCATTAATAGTAAGAGTTACACTTCCTTGAGGAGTAAGCTTTTTCTTTGCGTAAAGCAGTATGCTCACCAATAGTAGCATTACCCCTAGAAAGGCTGTAACACTAATTATTATCACAGTGGTTGTTGAAATTTCTGCTAATATCATATCTTTATATTATTATAATTTTATACCCATAAAAGTCATAAAAGCAATACCCATAAGTCCTGTAATTACGAAAGTAATACCTAGTCCACGAAGTGGAGCAGGAACATTTGAATATCGAATTTTTTCACGAATTGCTGCAATTGCCACAATAGCAAGGAACCAACCAATACCTGATCCTAAGCCGAAAGAAGTGGCTTCCCAGATACTTTGATATTCGCGTTGTTGCATAAATAAAGAACCTCC
>JAOZSY010000025.1:7608-10646 GCA_029939445.1 Bacteroidales bacterium | reverse complement strand
GTTTTTACTGTTTTTGATACTGCCAAATAGGAACACATTCCAAGGAAGTACGCAAACACCATATTATCAACGAATATGGATTTTACAAATATATTTACTAATTCTTGCATATTAATTTCTTTAAAATGTTATCAAATTAATCTTCAACTAAATCTTTATTACGAGAGCGCTGAACCCAAATAATAGTTGCAACAGCAAATAGTGCCATTGGTGGTAATAATACCAAACCATTATTCACATATCCTATTTCATAGAATGAATCTGGAATTATTTGAAGTCCCATAAGTGATCCTGTTCCGAATAATTCGCGGAAGAAAGCTACCGCCACAAGAATCCAAGCATACCCAAATGCATTGCCTAATCCATCAAGGAAAGAAGGCCATGGTTTGTTTGTCATGGCAAAAGCCTCAAAACGACCCATAATAATACAGTTGGTAATAATAAGACCAACAAATACCGATAATTGCTTACTTACGTTATAAGCATAGGCTTTAAGCACTTGGTCTACAAGAATTACTAATGCAGCAATTACAACTAATTGCACAATAATACGTATACGAGAAGGAATTCCATTTCGCATAAAAGAGATAATAACATTACCAAAAGATAGTACCACAAGTACTGATAATGACATTACTATTGCTGGCTCAAGTTTTACTGTTACTGCCAGTGCCGAACAAATTCCTAATACCTGCTTGGTAATAGGGTTATCCACATTTATTGGATTTGTTAGCAGTTTAATGTTCTTTGGTGAGAACATTGGTTCTTTTTCTTCTGCCATATCTATTTATCCTCCTGTTTTAAGTATTTCACATAATTAATCATACAATCATGAAGCATATTTGTTACTCCATCACAAGTAAGTGTACTTCCTGAAATAGCATCTACGCCATTCTCTTCAGCAACTTTAGTTTGCATATCTACACCGCCTTTTACAACGCTAACAGATTTAAACTCGCCATCTTTAAAAATTTGTTTATTCTTAAACTCATCAGTAAATGCTGGAAGAATAATTTCTGCTCCCAAACCTGGCGTTTCGCTATCGTGACCAAAGTTTACTGCTGCCACAGTGTTTTTATCCGATTCTATGGATATATTTCCATAAATAGGTCCCCAGAGTCCTTTTCCAAATAGAGGAATCACATAAAATGTTTCACCATCATTATCCATTACGAATAGTGGCATGGCTACTTCTCCTTTACTAGCATTATATAATGCAGTCTTTAGGTTTACACCAAAAGCACGTTTACTACCAGTAAGTTCTCCATTAGCATAAGTGCTAAGTTCTTCTCCATTCTCATTAATTATCACCTCTTTCTTTAGGTGCTTTGAGTATAGCTCTGATGCATTGCTTGCATCAGCATCAATTCCTATTGAGCTCAATAGGTTGATCATCTTTTCATTTTCTTTATTTTTATCCTGCAAAGGTTTTAGCGCAAGGTTGGCGGAGGTAAGTATTACCGCTACCAATACAACCATTACCGAAGCATAAATAAAAATGTATGAATTACTGTTCTTGTTCATATCTATAAATTATTTAATGGTTAAGCGCTAAGTTTAGCACGTTTAAGTCGTTTTTTAATATTTGAATCTACAACGTAGAAGTCGATTGTTGGAGCAAATACATTCATAAATAGTATTGCTAACATTACACCTTCAGGGTAAGCAGGGTTAAGTACACGTACTAGTATAGCAATAAAACCTGCTAAAAAGCCGTATATCCATTTTCCCATTTCTGTTTGTGCGGCTGTTACTGGGTCGGTAATCATAAATATACCACCAAATGCAAAACCACCAATAAGAATATGCTCCCATGGGCAAAGTTGTAAATATGTATTATCAGGAAAAGAATCGGCCAATCCATGAAGTATTCCTCCCATGGCTATTCCTCCTACGAAGAATGATAACATTAATTTCCAGTTTCCAACTCCTGTAGCCAATAAGATAAAAGCTCCTATTGCTAAAGCAATAATTGAGGTTTCTCCTACTGATCCTGCATAATTACCAATTATCATTTCCATATGGCTAATGCCAATATCATTACCAGCAGTTAGTTCTGCAAGTGGAGTTGCTCCAGAAAAAGCATCAGCTTTTTCAGCAATCCAAACCTTGTCACCACTCATTGCCGATGGGTAGGCAAAGAATAATACTGCTCTTGTTAATAGGGCAGGGTTAACAATATTCATTCCTGTGCCTCCAAAAACTTCTTTTCCAAAAACAACAGCAAAAGCTACTGCTACTGCTAACATCCATAGTGGAGTTGATACAGGTACAATTAATGGAATAAGCATTCCCGAAACAAAGAATCCTTCGTTTACTTCGTGGCCTCTGCCTTGTGCAAAAGCTATCTCAATACCCAAACCAACAATGTATGTTACTAATACGATAGGTAATACTTGAATAAAACCAAACCAAAAAGTATCCATAAAGCTTGCTGTTTCGCCAATGGAAGCATAATGTAGATTTCCAGCATTCCACATTCCAAAAAGTAGGGCGGGAATCATAGCAATTACCACAATAAACATTGAGCGTTTCATATCCACTCCATCTCTGATGTGACTTCCCGATGTTGTAACTACGTCGGGAGTATAAAATAAAGTATCAGCGGCATCAAACATGGAGTGAAAAGCCTGAAACTTTTCTCCTTTTTGCACATGAGGCTTTATATTGTCTAATATATTTCTTATAAATTTCATCTATATATTGATTATCATTAATTAACTCATTTCTTTGCGTAATTCATCAAGTCCTTCTCTAAGTATTTTCTGAATGTCAATTTTTGAAGTACTTATATATTCGCATAATGCAAAGTCTTCTTCATCTACTTCGTAAATACCCAAATTTTCCATCATATCAATATCGTTAATCATGATAGATTTTATTAATTGAATAGGAAGTATGTCCATTGGGAATACTTTTTCCATTTGACCAGTAAAAACAAAAGCACGTTCGCCACCATTTAAATTGGTGTTTAGAGCGTATTCTTTATTTGGCGTTAACCAAGAGAATGCTGTTCTGTAGAAACTATGCTTCTTTGG
>JAOZSY010000025.1:0-7508 GCA_029939445.1 Bacteroidales bacterium | reverse complement strand
CTTTATTTGGCGTTAACCAAGAGAATGCTGTTCTGTAGAAACTATGCTTCTTTGGGCTTGGAATTAACCAACCAAAGAATTCAAATTTATTGCCCTCTGGAATTACTGTTATAGCATTATGATAATAAGATAATGCACCTTTATTACCAATATTATTACCGGTGAGTACATTCCCACTTATAATACGTAAACTATCATTAGTATTAAGTTTGTCTTTTATAATATCAGAAATGCATGAGCCACGGTTTATTTTATAATACTGCGGTGCAATTACTTCAGATCCTGCAAGTGCAATTGTTATTTCTGGCTTATACTCTCCAGTAAGAAACAAATCGCCAATAGTAGCTACATCTTGAGCTTGTACTATCCATACAGTTTCGCCTTTATTAATAGGAGAGGTATGGTGAATCTGAATTCCTACATTTCCTGCTGGATGTGGACCAGAGAAAGTGTTAAAATCTACATTCTTTATGTTACTAAAGAAACCAGTACTGGATTTAGCATTTATTCCCAGATTTACTTTTCCGTCTGTTAGTTTTGCTAATGCATCAACTCCAGCCTGAAAAGATTCTTCCTTACCACTTAGTATAAAATCAATATCAGCAGCCAATGGCGCTGTGTCAAATCCAGAAATATATATTGCTTTTGGCTTATCCTCTGGGTGAGCAACTACAGTATATGGTCGCTGACGAATTAATGACCATAAGCCACTTTCGATCAACTGTTCTGTAATTGCTTTAGAATCCATGGAAGAAGGTTGTGCTTTTGTATAAGATACAAATTCATCATTTGCATCAGCTTCAATCTTTATTTCAAGCATTTTTCGCTTTGCACCTCTTACTACCTCCGTGATAGTGCCACTTACAGGTGATGGGATTTTAATGTATTCTCTTTTTTTATCAAAGAAAATAGGAGTACCTCTTTTTACTTTATCTCCCACTCTTGCCAAAAGTTTTGGAAGTAATCCATGAAAGTCGGTTGGTTTTAATGCATAATGACTTATTGTAAGGTTTTGCACTTCTTTTTGCGCAATTCCTTTAAGTTTTATGTCATAACCTCTCTTGATTTTTATGTTCATTGTCATAAGAAAACTATGATTGTTAACGTTTTAACATATTTGCTATACATAACAAATGTGAATTATTTAATACTACAAATATGCTAAAAAAAAATAAGGAACTCTAACTTTTTTTGCCAATAAAAACATATATAAAACTAATAAATCTCATAAATAATATTTATATAACTGAAAATCAATTAGTAGGTCCGTAAAATGTTAGTATAATAACACCTAAAAAGTTTTATAAAGACTTCTTATTTAGAACAAAAATCAATACTATATTATGATGTTTTATATTGGAAGTTTAGGGTAATAATAATACTTCCTATCGCTGTAGTATAATGCTGTACTTTGGTTTTAGTCTATAATTCCAAGGTAACTTAATATAGTATAATTATACTCTAAGATTGATACTTTTTAATTTATAATAGTCATTTTCTAATCTAAAGTACTTATAGGTGTAAAACATAGATATATAGTAAATTAAGAAATAGATATATATATTGTTAGGAATTTATTGAGCTTAAAATTTATATTATTGCTTATATTTTTATATTAAATATCCTTTTTGTAGGCAAATAATTATGTTTTATTAAAACGGACTGTAAAGTTTACATTTTTAGACTAATTAAAATATGAGATAAGTCTTATTCTTATAGATTATCTATTCGTATATAAAATATCCAACATCATTCTAAATAAATTGTTATCGTGTTATTTTTCTTATTTTTGCTACTTGAATTTTTTGAATGTTTTGTGAAAGCTATTTTGATAATAGATAAACAAAATGTTGAGTATGATTAATAACCATTAAAATCTTTAATTTATAATAAAAGTTTTATGAAAATTAAAAACATATTTGTTTCGTTTCTGGTAATTATGATAGGGTGGATGCTCTTGACATGGTCATTGGATGTGAGTAGTGTTCTTATAGGTACAGGAATATCGCTCGCGTTATCAGTTGTATTATGTGGAAGTTGCAATCTCTTTAGTGAAATTAACCTTACGCCAAAAGCATTTGCTTATTTTTTCTGGTACATAATTGTATTTTTGATAGAATTGGTTAAGGCTAATATAGATGTTACTCGTAGAGTACTTTCTCCTTCAATGCCTATAAATCCAGGAATTGTGAAAGTGCAAACTACTCTTAAATCTAAAATGGCTAGGCTGATTCTTGCCAACTCTATTACTTTAACACCAGGTACATTTACAATAGAGATAACAGATGATGCTTTATATATACATTGGATTGATGTAGAGGCTGAAGATGTTAAAGGAGCGACAAATGCAATAGTTAGAAAATTTGAAAAGTTATTGGAGGTAATGTATGGATAATATAATAATTTATATTTCAATAGCAATGTTAATGGGAACATTACTTGCTGGACTGATTAGGTTTGTAAAGGGACCATCAGTAGTAGATCGTGTTGTAGCTTTTGATTCTATGACAGTAACATCATTAGTTATGATTGGTGTTATAGCTTTTTTGTCTAATCGTGCTATTTATTTAGATGTAGCAGTAGTATATGGCTTTCTAAGTTTCTTAGGGGTTATTATTGTTGCTAAATATATACAAGGAGGGTTATAACTATGAAAGAAACTATGGAAATAATAGGTCAGATATTTTTACTGATGGGTTCGTTTAGTCTTATGACTGCTGCAATAGGTTTACTTCGTATGCCTGATGTATATAACCGAGTACAAACAGGAACTAAAGCCTCTACTTTGGGTGCAATAATGTCGTTTATAGGATTGGCATTAATGGCTTACGAGAGTTGGGGAGAAATAAACTGGGTAGGAAGATTTGCTGTATTAGTAGTATTTATAATACTTACTAACCCGGTATCGTCACACGTACTGATGCGTGCTGCTTATGCAATGAAAATACCTTTATCAAAACTTACTACAGTTGATAAATTAAGAGAGGATATTAATAATAAAGTTTTGGAGGAACCTAAAGATGAATAACGAAATAATATATAGTGTAATAGCTATAGGAATTGGTGTTCTTATGGTGATAATGGCGGTAATAGCTATTCTTAATAATAAATTATCAGTGGCAATTATTGCTGCTGGTGTTGTTAGTTTATTTGCTTCGGTGCTTTTCTTATTGATGGCGGCACCAGATGTTGCTATGACTGAAGCTGCTATTGGTAGCGGACTTTCAACATTAATTTTCTTTTATGTACTAAATAAAATCAAAAGACAAAATGCTTAGAAATTTTTTAATAGCGCTTGTTTTGGCTAGCTTTGGATTTATTTTTTATAATCTATACAATAGCTATGAGCCACATACCGAGCTTACAGGCATCGCAGCCCATTATGCAGAAAATGGAGCTAGTGAAGTAGGTGCAGCTAACCTTGTTACTGCAGTTGTAGTTTCTTACCGATCGTTTGATACTTTAGGAGAAATTACAATACTTTTTCTTACTGCTGCAATTATCTCTTTCTTTTTGAAATTAAGTAAAGAGGATGAAGAGAAAGTAATTATTCATAGAGGTACTTCAGAACTACTGAAAACAGCTTCTCAACTATTAGTGCCAATAATGTTTCTTTTTGGTATTTATGTGTTTCTTAATGGTCACTTAACTCCTGGTGGAGGTTTTCAAGGGGGTGCAATTATAGCATCAGCTATAGTGTTGGCAATTATGGCTAACCCTAATATGACTATTAACCACTCCGTTATAATATGGGTTGAGAGTTTATCGGGTGTTTCAGTTGTTTTAATTGGTGTGTTAGGTATCCTTCTTGGAGGAGGTTTCTTGGATACTACTCTTGATGGATATGGTCTTGGAGAGTTTGGAACTATTTTTAGTGCAGGAACAATTCCTGTTATTTATAGCCTTGTTGGTTTAAAAGTAGGTGCTGAACTATCAAATATACTAAATATGTATCAAAAATCACAAAAAGAAGCATAGATATGGAAATTTTGGAATTAGGAAAAATAGGATTACTTATCGGTTTCTTGCTAGTGATAGTTGGATTCTGGGGTGTTCTTCAACAGAAAAATATTATTAAGATTATTGTAAGTTTTACAATTCTTAATACAGGAATAAATTTAGTAATGGTTGCTTTAGGCTATGTCAAAGGTCGTACAGCTCCTATTATTGATAGTTCGGTAGAGCAAATTGGCAATAATAATGTTATTAATGCTATTGTCGATCCGGTACCTCAAGCTTTAGTGCTTACGGCCATTGTAATTGGTTTTGGTGTTACAGCTTTACTATTAGCTTATGCAATGAAGTTGTTTAAAGCGAAGAAATCTCTAGAAATTAACGACTTTAATGATTTGAAATGGTAGATCCAATTTATATAGTAGCAGCCGCTCTAGGAGTTGGCTTCTTAATCGGAATTTTAGGAAAGCTAGGAAAGACCTTTACAGGCTTATTAGCCCTTTTAACGATTGCCTTTATGACTTATGTTTCTGGTGGATGGCTTTGGGCCTTTTATTCAGGGAATCAAGTTGCAGAGGTAATTAGTACAGCAGGCTTTACTGCTCCATATTCTATTAACTTACTTATGGGGTATAATGAAGCCTTCTTAACCACGGTAGTCAACTTTATGGGCTTATTGGGTGGAATATATTTATTCTTTAACTTTAGAAGAAAAGGTAGAAATGCTTATGTAGTATATATTGTATTCCTTATGGGACTCAATGTGGTAATAATGAGCCGTGACCTTTTTAACTTATTTGTATTTTTAGAAATAACAGCTATTGCAACAGCAGGTTTAATTCTTATTGAAGATGGTAATCGTACTGTAGGTGCTGGCTTTAAATATATGCTAGCCACGAGTGCTATATCAAGTATTTTTCTTTTGGGAATTATATTTGTCTATTTCTTTACAGGAACTCTGTATATAGATGATTTAATAGGTAATCCTGCTCTTATTGGTACAGGAGGAACTGTTGCATTATTCTTAGTAATGGTAGCTGCAATATTAGAAATGAAACCTTTTCCCGCCAATGGTTGGGGATTGGATGTGTACGAAGGTTCGCATCAAGGTTTTTCTGCTCTAATTTCTATTGCTACTGCAACAGCATCATACTATATGCTTTATAAGTTATTGCTTATTGCAGGTCCTCAATGGAATTATCCAATAGCTTTAATTGGTGCTTTTACTTTTGTTGGAGCTAACCTTTTTGCTGTAAAACAAAAATATGCTCGTCGTTTGTTATCTTATTCTTCAATTGGTCAGTTAGGCCTTTTATTAATGATAATGGGACTTAGAGAATACTTAGGTGATAATCTAGAGTTCATTGTAATAACAATTCTACTTACTAATGTTCTTGCCAAATCAGGTTTCTTCTGGTTAATTGGTATGGTTAAAGCACTTAAACTAGAAGAGTGGGTAATTATACGACGCAAACCATTTATGTTATTCCTTATGGGAACATTTATTTTTGCTCTTATCGGTTTTCCTCCTTTTCCTTCTTTCTTCGGAAAATGGGAATTTATTATGAACCTTGCCAATGTTGGTGGGTTTAGCTGGATAGCCGTTATTCTTGTAGGTTCATTCTTCGAAGCAATTTATCTTTTCCGCTGGTATGGAATGACTATCAAAGGTGAAGATGTTTATGAAAACTTAGATTTTAAAGTTAAAACACATAAGATTATTCCAATAGTAATAGTAACAGCTCTACTTTTTGTAATAGGATATTTCGCTGCACAATATACTACGGCGGGTACTATGATTAATTTTGTGCCATTATTATTTGTAATGGTTTTGTTTGCAATTGATAAACTGCCAATTATTATTAAGAATACACTTTCAATCCTTGCATTAGCACTTCATTTTTATATGATTTACCCAGATTTACAGGGAGATAATCTAAGATTAATATTTGAAGTAATATTTATCCTTGGTGGTATTCTAACTCTAATTGCAGGATATAGTTATAAAGGTATTCGTAGAGGATTTTATCCTGTAGCAATACTTATGTATGCTGGATTAACAGCTCTTATTGAAGCACAAACAACTTTAGGATTCTTTTACGGTTGGGAGTTAATGACAGCAGGTTCTTACTTCTTAATTATTAGAGGTAAAAAATCCATGCCACACGCACTTAGTTATATGCTATTTAGTATTGCTGGTGCCTATGCTATCCTTGCAGGATTTGGTATTGCTGGTATCGGACAAGATTTCTTATCAATAGATATTATTAATAATATTCAATATTTCCCAAATTGGGCATATGGGTTATTAATTATTGGATTCTTAACTAAAACAGCTTCTATCGGTCTTCATATTTGGTTACCTGGTGCTCATGGTGAAGCCGAGAGTGATGTATCACCTATGGTTTCGGCTATATTATTAAAGGCTGGTGTATTTGGTGTTTTATTAGCACTAATTGGAATTACTAAATCTGATTTTGATTTAGGTACAATTGCATATATACTTGGTTGGATTGGTGCTCTTACCGCTTTGGTTGGTAATATTGGCGCTGTTTTTCAAGAAGATGCTAAGCGTTTACTTGCTTATTCATCAATCGGACAACTTGGTTATATAATATTCGCTTTCGCAATAATGACTCACTTAGGTTGGTTAACAGGATTTACATATACTATCAATCACTTTATGTATAAAGCAGTACTCTTCCTTACAATAGGAGCAGTGGTATTGCGTACAGGTACTCATAATATGTACGAAATGGGTGGTTTGATTAAGAAGATGCCTTTCGCTTTTGTAGCTGTATTAATTGGTATTATAGCTCTTTCTGGAGTGCCTCCATTGTCAGGTTTCACTGGGAAATGGTTATTCTATAATGCTGTTATAGAAAAAGGTTGGTACTTCCAAGGAGCAATAGTATTCTTCTCTGGAGGGCTTGCTTTCTTATATCTTTTCCGCTTGATTCATACTATTTTCTTGGGTCAGTTGAAAGATAATCATCGTGAGTTGAAAGAGATCTCTATTTGGTTCTTAATACCAATATATACTCTTATTGTAGGTTTGATGGTATTTGCCGCTAAGCCACAATGGGTATTACAGCCTCTAGGCGATATTATTGCAAATTACTTTCCACAAGGTGGTTTGCGTTGGGATGGTGCTTACGCATATACCCAGCTTGGTTATTGGACAGGTACTGGTGTAATGATAACCATTGGAATATTATTTATCTTAGTTTTGGGCGTATTATTAATGATTACACGTAAGGCTCACAAAATTAAGCAATTTGATGTGGTTTTCTCTGGCGAACGTCCTGAGAGACCAGAAACAACACATATAGCATATAATATGTACGCAGGTTTTTACAAAGCAGTATGGCCTATAACCCTTCCTTATTTTGAGAAATTTTGGGAGTGGATGACAAATATTGTATACGAAACGGCAGGTTTTGCTCGTAGAGTATATAGTGGTAATGGACAGGCTTATTTGTTACATATTGTACTATTTATTATTGTTCTATTTTTTATAACAATTGGAGGAAGTTTATAATTATGACTATTTA
>JAOZSY010000420.1 GCA_029939445.1 Bacteroidales bacterium | reverse complement strand
ATGATGCTGGTATTTCTGCCATCACAAGTCCTACTGTAGGTACAATTAATAATGTAGCATTTGATGTAGATGTAAACCTTCACAACTTTGGTGGAGATACTATTACATCTGCAAATATCAATTGGACGCTTAATGGCGCTGCTCAAACTACACTAGCTTATTCGGGGCAATTAATCCCAACAGGAGATAGCGTTGTTAATATAGGAAACCTTACCTTAGCAGGTGGTGGTTATTCAATTACAAGTTGGACTTCAATGCCTAATGGCGCTCTTGATCAAAACTTTGTTAATGATACATCAACGTATAATTTCTTTGTATGCCATAGTGTGCTGAGTGGTACTTATACCATTGACCCACTAGGAAGTGGTTTAACTAATTTTACTAATTTTACTGATGCTCAACTTGCACTTATGCAATGTGGTATTAGTGGACCAGTAATTATTAATGTTGCTGATGGTGTATATCCAGAGCAACTAGATTTAGGTTATATTGTTGGTTCTTCAGCCACAAATACAGTTATATTCCAGTCAGCCTCAGGAGATAGCTCTACTGTAATTCTTGCTTATCAAGCAAGCGATGCAACAGATAATTTTGTAGTAAAGCTTGATGGAACTTCAAATATTACTTTTAAAGATATTACTTTTGAAGCTAAGGATTCTATTTTTGCTCGTACATTTGTACTTGATAACTATGTTTCGAATCTTACTTTAACCAATAATGTTATCATGAATACTCATACTAGTATTATTGATGATAATAGTATGGCATTAGTTTTAGGAATAGGTAATGTTGGTGATACAATTATAATTACCAATAATAGAATGTTTGGTGGTAATACAGCTATTAATATTGCAGCTGATTCTATCGGACAAAATTGGGTAATAAGTAATAATACTATCGAAGGTGTTTTTGCAACCGCTATTCAACTAAATAATTCTAAGTCTGCTCTAGTTACAGAAAACACAATAGTAGGAGATACTACTATTAATGGAGCAACATTTCATGGAATATATTTATTAGGAGCAACAGGAGGTACAGCAACTGTTTTCAATAATAGCATTAAAACTACAATGTCTAATGGCATTTATGCTATTAGATTTACATTTTGTAATTTTGATTCATTATCGCCTACTATGGTGTATAATAATGCTTTAAATTTGAGAGTATTAAGTAGTGGAACTACACTTTCGGCAGGTATTATTGTTCAAGAATCAAAAAATGTTAACGTATATAATAACTCAGTTTACTTCTTTGGTTTAAGTTCAAATAGTGCTAATATAATTTTATATGATGGAACAGCAGGAATAACACAGTCTGTAAATATTGTAAATAATAACCTTGTGAATAATGCAGAGGGTTATATGTATTATGTTAATAATGTTGATACTAGTTTATGGAGTTCAAGTTATAATAACCTTTATAATTATGAAGGCAGTCAGCCATTTGCTTATTTAGGAGCGGCTGTAAGTTCTTATAATGATTGGATTACAGCAAGCGGAGCAACTAATGTTGTTTCCATTGATCCTTATTTTAATACTGCAATTACTGGTGTTAGAATAAATAATAACTTATTGAATGATGTAGGTACTCCATTGGCAATTGTTACTGACGATATAGATGGTAATGCTAGAGATGCACAAACCCCAGATATAGGAGCTTATGAATTTGATGCTGCACCTTGGGATATTATTGCCATTGAGGTATTAGGTCCTATTGGAGGATGTGGCTTGACTACCGAATCGGTTACAGTACGTTA
>JAOZSY010000419.1 GCA_029939445.1 Bacteroidales bacterium | reverse complement strand
TTATTGCCTACCTACCGGCTAGGTGGGTTTATTCGCTTAATTGTTTATTTGTTTAATTGGAGGAAATGGTAAAGGTTAGTGAAAAGTGGTAAAGGGTGGTAAAGTATGGTAAAGGGTGGTAAAGTATGGTAAAGTATGGTAAAGGGTTGTAAAGTATGGTAAAGGGTTGTAAAGTATGGTAAAGTAGGGTAAAGAGTTGTAAGCTTTGGTAAAGAAAGTAAGGGAGGATAATAATTACTAAACTCAAGGTTAATACAAAACCACTTCTCCCTTCTCTATTCTCTATTCTCCTTTAGTTTATTAATAAATTAACGTACATTTTTATTCAAAGACAAGTTTTTGTGTACAAAAAAAATACACAAAAACTTGCTTCGAATAGAACCGCTTCGCTTTCCCGTTAATTTTCTTTCATTTCATTTTCAAATTTTGAAATGAATAAAATTAACGTACATTTGTGGTCTTAAATTTGACAAAAAATACCATGAAATACGATCCAATAAAACGCAGTCTAGGAACTGTTTTCAATAAAAGCCCTTTTTTAAGAAAGTCATTCTATTCAATGCTTGATTTGCTATTATTACGCACTTGGCATGTTAAAGATGAATTCCGTAATTGGGCAAAGGAAAATAAAGGAAAACAAGCAAATATATTAGATGCGGGTTCTGGTTTTGGGCAATACTCTTACTTTATGTCTTCAATGGATAGCAATTGGACAGTAAAAGGAGTGGATGTTAAAACTGAGCAAATTGCTGATTGCAATAATTTCTTTAAACAGATTGATCGTAATAATGCTCATTTCGAAAAAGCTGATTTAGTAAAATTCTCTGAGCCCGAAAAATATGACTTCGTCCTATCGGTAGATGTAATGGAACATATATTAGAAGATGTAGAAGTTTTCAAAAACTTTTATAAATCCATGAAAACTGGTGGCACTTTATTGGTTTCAACTCCAAGCGACCAAGGTGGCTCTGATGTTCATGACCACGACCACGATCATGACCACGAACATGTAGAGGGTGAAGACTCTTTTATTGATGAGCACGTACGTGATGGATATAATATTGACGAAATTCAGGAAAAACTTAAAACAGCAGGTTTCTCAAAAACTTCAGCAAAATACACTTACGGAACTCCTGGTAAAATATCTTGGAAATTATCGATGAAGTATCCTATTCTTATGCTTAATGCTAGTAAGATATTCTTTATAATTCTACCTTTTTATTATCTTATTACTTTTCCTATTTCGCTAGTTCTAAACTATATGGATTTAAAAGGAAATCATAAAACTGGTACAGGACTTAATGTTGTTGCAGTGAAATAACCTAAACTTATTAAAATAAATCATAAGGCAGTTAGAAAGATATATCTAACTGCCTTTTTTTGTACAAGGGTAAATCTTAATTTATTTCTTTAAAAATACATTACTATTTATCTAATATTATACCAACTTACTATTTACAGGGCAGACGCATATTAATTAGTTCAAGACTAATAAGAGAATAAACTCTCTAATTATTCCATTGCCAATACATCATTCTTTTCTTTATAATAACCTTGTCAAAAAGAAAGCCTCCTTTCTTATCCAAAATATGGAAAGAAAGGAGGCTTTGTATGTTTACCTCAAGCTTAACTCGAAGTAGAATTGTCTATTTACTATTGATTAACAACCATCTTACGAGTGATGCGCTTCTTGTCGAAGGTAATCGTGTAATAATAAACACCGTCTGCTAAATCTTTAGCATCAATCTCTATTGTATTAC
>JAOZSY010000173.1 GCA_029939445.1 Bacteroidales bacterium | reverse complement strand
GATTTGTTTATATCTGCTTAACGCAGTTAATATAATGTTTGTCATACATACTTTAAATATCGAATCACTAGTTAATAAAAATGAAAAAAGCCAAGTTTAATAACTTGGCTTTTCTAATATATTTTTATTCCATCTAAATATTTATAGAAATAGTTTCTTATCAGGCTCTTCAATAAGACCAGCTTTATTTGATTCTAAGAACAACCTCTGTATTGCCTCCTTACCTTTATCTCCTATATCCAAACTATAATCATTCACATAAAGAGCAATATGTTTATACATTACTTCTTCACTCATTTCTTGAGAATGCTTTCTTATAAAATCTATTCCGCTTTTTGGGTTCTGCATAGCAAACTCAACACTTCGTTTTAGCACCCTATTAACTTTATGAGTTAGATTATCACTTAAGTCTCTCTTAATAATTATTCCACCCAATGGCGTTGGAGTTCCTGTGGTATTTTCCCAATATTCGCCAATATCTAAGACCTTTTTCAAGCCTTTTTCTTCATAAGTAAATCTGCTTTCATGAATAATTAGTCCAGCATCAACTTTACCTTCAATAATTGCTTGCTGAATGTCAGAAAAAAGCATCTCCTTCTTATTTTTATGTTCTGGAAAAGCAAGGGTCATTAATAAATTTGCTGTAGTATTCTTCCCCGGAATGGCAATAACTTTATCCTTAATATCATCCATTGTTACATTACTTTTTGATATAATTAGAGGCCCACAGTTTTCGCCAAGGGCTGCTCCCGAATCAAGAAGAATATATTTATCCAATAAATGAGTATATGCATTAAAACTAATCTTTGTAATATCAAGCTCAGCTTTAAAAGCTCTTCTATTAAGCTCTTCTACATCTTCGATAATTAAATCAAATTCCAATCCTTCGGTATCAATTTTACCATGAATCATGGCATCAAATATAAAAGTATCGTTGGGACAAGATGAGAATCCTAATGTAAGCTTTGTTATGCCCTCTGTATTATTATTTTCTTTCTTTGAAATTGGAGTTTCATCTTTTGCCTTTTCTTCCTCAAAGAATTTTTTCTGTCCCAAAACAAGCACTGCAACTCCCACTGATATAGAAGCATCGGCAATATTAAATACTGGCTGAAAAAACTGATAGTAATCTCCTCCAACCCAAGGAATCCACTCAGGATATATACCCGAAAAGAGGGGAAAATAGAACATATCTACAACATTACCATGGAGAAAAGATGCATAACCTCCACTTTCTGGAAACATAGCAGCTATTGTAAACGGACCTGAGGCTTCGAATATCATTCCATAGAAAAGGCTGTCGATAATATTTCCCACAGCTCCAGCAAGTACCATTGCAATGCTATAAATAAAAACAGGATGTTTTTTTTGCTTTACAATTAGATACAAATAGTATGATATACCACCAATTGCAACTATCCGAAAAAGGCTAAGAAACACTTTTCCAAAACCTCCGCCTCCAAAAAGCTGCCAACCAAAAGCCATTCCTTTATTTTCCACAAAATGGATATAAAACCAATCACCAAGCATAGGAATAGAATCCCCTAAGGCCATATTTGTTTTTACCCAAATTTTAAGAACTTGGTCCAAAAACAAAATAATAAATACTACTAAAATAGGTTTTTTCACTGAATTTATATTTATTCTTTAGCAATAATACTGAGGGGAAAGCTATCCTGCCAATATATTTTCTTATTGTATATTGGCATTACACCTATGTCAGTATATCGTATAACATAATAATAGAAATAACAAAATGACAAAAATGCCGCCAAAAAATAAGCAGCATTTCTTAAACTAAAGTCAATTTATACTAATATTTATATAAAAGTACTATCTTCTATTATTAATTCCATTTTTAGCCTCAATACTTAAAGTAGCATGAGGGACAGAACGAAGACGTTCTTTAGAAATTAATATTCCTGTTTCACGGCATACTCCATAAGTTTTATTCTCTATACGAAGCAATGCGTTCTCAAGATTTTTAATAAACTTTTGCTGACGCACAGCCATTTGAGCATTCTCTTCTTTTGATCTAACAGAATTACCTTCTTCCAGTACTTTGAAGCTCGGAGCGGTATCTTCAGTACCATTCCCATTATTAGTATAAGCCTCAACCAGAAGAACTAAATTATCCTTTGCTTCGTCTAATTTATGCTCAATAAGTTCCTTAAATTCAATAAGGTCTTCATCAGTATATCTTTCACTTTTTATTTCTTCGTTCATATCTTATAATATTTATATTATTAATCTTATACTTTATTCACATTAACCTTCACTATAATATCGTTTCCTAAATCAAGCTCATTCACATCAATATTACTATCATCTATCCATTCAAAATTTTCTGTTAATGTTTCCGAACAAATATAATCTAAATTATTATCGATTATACTTTGAACTGAATCATTTTTCAATAACTGAATGTTAATTTTGTCTGTAACATCAAACCCACTATCTTTTCTAAGGTTTTGAATACGGTTAATAAACTCTCTTGCGATACCTTCATTTAGCAATTCCTCGCTAATGGAAATATCGAGAGCAACCGTAAGATCGCCTACATTGCTAACAGCCCAGCCAGGGATATCTTTAGTGGTTATTTCAACATCATTATTATCAATAGTCAGTATTTCGCCTTCAATATCAAGAGAGTACACTCCTGTTTTCTCTATTTCTTTAATATCATTAGCTGTAAATTTATTAATAGCTCCAGCAATTTGCTTCATCATTTTACCATATTTAGGACCCAATGTCTTAAAGTTTGGCTTAATTTGCTTCACTAATATATCGCTATCACCTATTAGCAATTCTAGGCTCTTAACATTAACCTCTGAAAGAATAAGTTTCTCAATTTTTCTTATTTGCGACTCCATTTCTTTACTATTAATTGGAATCATAATCTTTTGAAGTGGCTGACGAACTCGTATTTTATTAATCTTACGAAGTCCTAAAATCATTGAAGAATAACTTTGAGCCATTTGCATTCGCTCTTCTAATTTCTTATCCACTTCGCCAACATTGGCAGAATACCAATCGGTAAGGTGAATAGATTCAGCAATATTCTTATTTCCAATATTATTCAAATCTTGATACAAACGATCCATAAACATTGGTGCTATTGGCGAACTCAATTGAGCTATTGTAGTCAAAGCACGATATAGAGTTTGATAAGCAGAGATTTTGTCTGTAGAATAATCACCTTTCCAGAAACGACGGCGTGATAAGCGAACGTACCAATTACTTAGGTGAGCATCCACAAAATTCTGTATTGCACGACCTGCTTTTGTTGGCTCATACTCATCATAAGCTTGTTCAACTGTAGCAATAAGCGTATTCAATTCCGAGAGTATCCACCTATCAATTTCTGGTCTGTCGGCAAAAGCAATATCTTCTTCCTTATAACTAAAGCCATCAATATTTGCATAAAGCGCAAAGAATGAATAAGTATTGTATATAGTGCCAAAGAATTTACGCTGCACCTCAGCAATTCCTCCTGTATCAAATTTAAGATTATCCCATGGTTGAGCATTGGTAATCATATACCAACGTGTGGCATCGGCACCATACTTTTCTATGGTTTCAAAAGGATTAACACCATTACCTAAGCGTTTGGACATTTTATTACCCTTTTTATCAAGAACTAATCCGTTAGAAATAACGTTCTTATAGGCTACCGAGTCAAAAACCATAGTAGCAATAGCATGAAGGGTAAAGAACCAACCACGAGTTTGATCTACTCCTTCGGCAATAAAATCTGCTGGAAATTTCTCTTCAAAAGTTTCTTTATTCTCAAATGGATAATGAAATTGCGCATAAGGCATAGACCCAGAATCAAACCAAACATCTATAAGGTCAGCTTCGCGAGTCATCTTTTGTCCACTTTCGGAAACTAAGTATATACTATCAACATATGGTTTGTGGAAATCAAAAGTATCATAATTCTCTTTTGACATATCGCCAGGCACAAAATTAGCCATTGGGCTTTCTGTCATAAAACCTGCTGCCATTGATTTCTCTATTTCTAGCTTCAGCTCCTCAGCAGAGCCAATACATATTTGTTCTTTTCTATCTTCACTAACCCAAATTGGAAGAGGCACTCCCCAGAAACGTGAGCGACTAAGATTCCAATCCACAAGATTCTCCAACCAGTTTCCAAATCGGCCTTCACCAGTAGATTTTGGTTTCCAGTTGATGGTTTTATTAAGCTCAAGCATTCTCTCCTTATAGTTTGTAGTTTTTACAAACCACGAATCTAAAGGATAATATAGTATTGGCTTATCAGTTCGCCAACAATGAGGATAATTATGTTCGTGTTTTTCAACTTTGAAAGCTTTATTCTGCTTTTTAAGCATTATCGAAAGATCAATATCTAGAGTAATAGCTTTAGCATCAAGTGTATTATCATAGGCATTCTTAACATAGCGCCCTGCAAACTCACCATAGAAATCCACATCTACATACTCTTTAACAAAATCGCTATCAAGCTTATCAATATTATAGAATCGGCCTGCTAAATCTACCATTGGGCAGCGAGTTCCTTCTTTATCTATTAATACTAATGGCACAATACCTGCCGCCTTAGCAACTCTATCGTCATCTGCACCAAAAGTTGGCGCAATATGCACAATACCAGTACCGTCTTCTGTTGTTACAAAATCACCAACAATCACCTCAAAGGCTCTTCCCATTGGTTTTACAAAAGGGATAAGTTGCTCATAAGAAACGCCTGCAAGGTCGTTACCGGTATATTCAGCAATAAGTTGGAAAGGGATGTTTTTATCTCCAAGTTTATAATCTTCCATTGCTAGTTCAGCATTTTTCTCTGGAAAATAAGCAGAAAAACGTTTTTTGGCAAGTATTACAGTAGTTGGCTCACCAGTATATTGATTAAAAGTTCTAACTTTTACATATTCAATTTTAGGACCAACAGCAAGAGCAGTATTCGATGGAAGAGTCCACGGAGTGGTAGTCCAAGCTATCATTTGCACTTTATCATCTCCATCAAAAAGAAACTCCGAAGCTTCATTTCTTACTATATTAAACTGAGCAATAGCTGTAGTATCTTTCACATCCTGATAACAACCAGGCTGATTAAGCTCATGAGTACTAAGACCCGTACCTGCAGCAGGTGAATATGGTTGAATTGTATAACCTTTATAAAGCAAGTCTTTATTGTACAACTGCTTAAGCAGCCACCAAACCGACTCAATATATTTATTATCAAATGTAATATATGGATCATCAAGATCTACCCAATATCCCATTTGCTCAGTAAGGTCGTCCCACTGCCCTTTATATTTCATTACCTCAGTACGGCAAGCTTTATTATAATCTTCAACAGAAATTTTAGTTCCAATATCTTCTTTTGTAATATTCAGGCTTTTCTCAACACCAATTTCCACTGGTAAACCATGAGTATCCCATCCGGCTTTTCGCTCTACACGATTTCCTTGCAAGGTTTTATATCTACAAAATAAATCCTTAATGGTACGTGCCATAACGTGGTGTATGCCAGGCACGCCATTGGCAGAAGGTGGTCCTTCATAAAAAACAAATGTCGATTTATCTTTACGATTTTCTACCGATTTATCAAAAACCTTATTATCATCCCATTGCTGCTTTACTTCTTTTCCTAATTCTGATAAATTAAGTCGTTTATAAGTCTGATATTGCTTGCTCATTATTATATTGTATTATGTATTTACTCAGTGTTTTCGAGGCATATTATTAGCCCCAAAATTTAGCGAGCAAATGTACATATTTTTTATGGAATTCTTTTGGGCTAAATCCATTCATAAATGTG
>JAOZSY010000418.1 GCA_029939445.1 Bacteroidales bacterium | reverse complement strand
AATTTTTGCCAAACCTGCTAACTGAGGTGAATACATATGTAAATCTGTATTAGAAACAAAATGCTGATCTCCAAATACTGAATGAGTAGCTTTACCTGGGGCAGCAGTTATTAAACCTGCTAGGTCACTCACGTTTCCTCCTGCATAATATGCCATATTTGCACTAGTAGAATAATGAGAATTATAATCCATCTCTACTATTCCTAAATCGTTACTCACATATACGGTATATCCTAATGAGTCACGCAAAATATTATTTGCAAAATGGAAATCAGCAGCTACATTAGATACTATAAGATAGGCAGCCCTAGAAGTTGCAGCTCCAGCTGTAATATTTACAGAATTATAATATACATCTAAAAATACTGGATTACTTACATATATTCCATAATTAGACCCTGTACCAGAAGTAATAGAAATCATATTATTAGCAACTAATCCTCTATGAGATGCGGTGCCTACATAAGTCCCTATTAACATTCCATATTTATAATTAGAAGGGGTAAATTTAAGTGTATTGCCAATAATTCGCATTTCATTATAACTATAGTACATATAAATTCCATATCCATAAACTGAATTTGCACCATCTATAAGTGTATTGCTTTCAATTTGTATAGAATCTTGATAATATCCATAAATACCATAATAATAGAATCCCTCTATTAAGTTATCCTTTATAATATTTCCAATCTCTGGAGTAGTTGTACTCATTCCTCTTAAGTATAGAGAATAATATCCATTCTTAATATGATTGTTTTCAATAGTAGTATAAGCATCATCGCCACCACTAGAGTATATACAACGAGCATAAGAAGATGTAGAGGCTACTGATTCAATAATATTATTTCTAAAGCTACTATGCTTAGAACCATTTCCTATTTCTACTACTCCTAAGTAAGTGCCCGTTCCGACCTTAATTGTCATATATTGGAATGTTATATAATCAACACCATCAAGTTTAAGCACATAGTTATCAGCGTTAGCTGTAGGAGTAAATATAAGAGTTACTTTAGTACTGTCTAAGGTTCCACTTTGGAAAGTAATAGTGTTTATAGCACTAGTACCATTAATTTCTGGTATATCAACTTGCTCAGTATAAACGCCATTATCTACATTAAATAGAACAGCACCATCTACACCACCTGCGTCAAGGGCTGCAACAGCAGCACTAAATGAAGGAAAATCAAAGATAAAACCTCCAGCTGTGTCGCCAATAGTATAAGTACCATGTAGCGCTGCAATAACATTTGCGTAAGCAGTATCATTAGTATTTATTGTATCTGGTACACTATTTGGATTTGTAGACCAAGCACTTATTTCATAACCTCCACCATTAAAACTAATTGTATCTATAGTTATAGTATCATTAGTTTGGTAAGCCAGAGTTCCTGTCCAGCTATAAGTTCCTCCAACTACATTGTCTATTGCATATACAATATCCAAAGATGTAAGATCCGCTGTACCATAGTTCAGAAGGTCTACCTTAAGTTCGTAATCTGTATTTCCACTAATATTACCTATAGGTTCAACAATAGCGCCTATACTTGCATCTATTGAAGGTATATTTTCTACAATTACTGTTACGTCAGTACGATTGCTGCTATAACAACCTTGACCTACAGTAGAAATTCTTATATTTGGGCGTACTGAATATGCTGTATCCGCCCACAATCCGCGGGGTGTCCTCCGGCGCGAGCGCGGGAACCTCGCCGGCCCCGGTCCGGTGGGCCTGGTTCGCCTTGCTCAGGGCGGTGCGGAA
>JAOZSY010000417.1 GCA_029939445.1 Bacteroidales bacterium | reverse complement strand
TTGATGAACTTAATATTTCAAATATACTGACAAATCCTAAGGTAGTAGTAAACTCATTGAAGCTATCTGCAAATTATACTACAGTAGTAAATGGGCTACCATATTCTCAAACACAATTTCTAAATTTTTAATATGAGCAAAATAGAAATCGATAATATATCATCTGGCTACCGACCAATTAAAAATGGAAAGGAATACGATAAGTATTTCCCAAAACCAGATGTTGAGGACAAAATAATTATTGAAGATGGCGAAGTTGATCAAACCGTGAATTTGATGAAGAAAGTTGTCTGGCGATATATTGATGATACCAAACAAATTGCCAAGGTATTGAAAGGAAACACAATTGCTCAAAGTTGCGATAATGTATGGAATTTCCTTTACCACCATATTCAGTACAGATTAGACAAAGCAGGCTTAGAGCAATTACGCCGACCAGCAAGAAGTTGGCATGAGCGAAATGAAGGAATAGATTGCGATTGCTTCTCAATATTTGCTTCTTCCATACTTACAAATATGGGCATACAACATAGCTTTAGAATAGCAAAATACAATAGAGATGTATTTCAACATGTGTATGTAATAGTACCTATTGCCAATAAATTACACATTATTGACCCTGTATTATCACAGAAAAATCACGAGAAAACATATACCCAAAAAAAGGATTTTATTATGAGTTTAGAAGGAATAAACGTAGCAGTATTAAGCGGAGAATCAGATCAGGATTTACATAATGCAATTATGGCAACTGACCTAAATGGAGTCAGTTTAGGAAACATGAGCGATGAGCAAGATTTGCAGGCAATTTATAATTACTTGATAAGTACTAGAAATGCAATTGCACAAAATCCACATTTGATTAGCTATTCAGAAAACCCAGAAGCTTTCATAAAAATGCTTGACTATGCTATAAAGCATTGGAACACTCCCAATAGAGATAAGGCGATAGCTATTTTAGCTAAAAATGAAGAAAGAATAAATGCAGAGAATGGTATTTCAGGAATTGATGATAATTACAATGGTAATGATTGGGAGTTGGAAGAAGAGTTATTAGGTAGTTGGTTTAGTAAAAAGCGTAAGAAACGTAGTGGAGGATTCTTCTCAAAAATAAAGAAAGCCTTTAATACAGCAGGCAAAAAGCTCAAGCAATTGACAAAGGTTGTTGTAAGATATAATCCACTTACAGCATCTGCAAGAGCAGGATTTTTACTAGCCCTAAAGTTCAATATTAAAGGCATGGCTTCCAAATTAAAATGGGGATATGCTACTAAATCACAAGCAGCACGCAAAGGTATTAGTGCAAGTTATTGGAGCCGTTCTCAAAAGGCATTAAAGCAAGTAGAACACATCTTTGCTGATAAACTTCAAGGTACTAGAGGATCTTTAAAAAAATCCATACTAAACGGAAAGGCTGGGAATCTAAATGGAGTATTGGAAGGTAATAATGGTCTTGATGGCATTGACGAATTAGGAGTGATATCAATAGCAGCAGCAGGGACATTAATTGCCGCAGCTACACCTGTAATTGTAACAGTAATGAAAGTGTTGAAAAATGTAGGGCTGATGAATAAAGGGGAAAGTTCAAAAATCACAAAACAAGAGATGACCCATATTAATAAATCAATACCAAAAAAGCAATCATCAAATAGTAAAATGATAAATGCTGGAATACAATCCAACAATATAACCTATGCAAACAATGCTATGGCTCCACAAGAAACAACAATGTTGCCTGGTAAAAGGGCTGAAGCATCAAGTACAG
>JAOZSY010000416.1 GCA_029939445.1 Bacteroidales bacterium | reverse complement strand
GTAAAGTCAGCATCAATATCATAAAGGCTCTGTAATTGCATATTAGTATCTTGCATGATTAAATTTGGAGCCTGTTTACCAATAATTAATCTATCTAAGGTATTAATTCGTTTTGTCATTCTTCCTAAAGTACCTTCGCTTACCCAATACGCCTCGCCAGTTAAATAATATTTTTTACCAAGTTCAACAAATACTTCATCCATACCCATTATTTTGCTGGTTTCTACTTGATAAGTAAAATACCAAATACAGTACTTATAAGTTTCCTTATTTGGTTTTGCTTTCTCAATAATAGCTATGGTTTCTTTTATTAAAGTATCGGGGCGTTGTACTATTACTTTCTTGAAATAACGTTCTATTTTTGAAGCGTATATTGGTGTGCGCAATAGTCTTTCGTCAGCAAAATCGAAATTATCAAAAAAGTGCTCCTTATAATATCGGTAGATAAATGTAGAGTCAGGAGTGCCATCTTCTTTTAATGGTAACTCTGTTGGTATTTCAGGCTCCTGCGATGCTAGCAATACCTTTGAAAATAAACTATTCTTATGGTCGTCAATAAACTTTAATTTAGTCTCTTTTACTTTACTATTAATGTCCTGCTGCTGCTTTTTTATCTCATCTTGCCTTGCCTTGTCTCCTTCAACTTTTTTATATTCAGCATTTAATTTGGAGCTCTTTCTCCCATATACATTTATATCATCAAGGTAGGCGTAAAAATTTGAATTGTCTTCACTACCCATAATCTCCATTTTATTAATAGGGTCTTTTGGGTCAGTTTCTAAAGAGAAATGTTGGTCTTCATCAATTATAATCTCAAAATATTGTTTGTTCTGAAATACTACTAAATAAATTCCACCTTTTAATGGCTCATTTCCAGCAAAAGTATAACTTCCTTTATGAAGATATCCTGTGTCAACTTTCATATTAGTATTGCCATAGTAGCTAACTAATAATATGCTAGTGTCTTTTGACTCAGTAAGTTTTACGCTTATATTATATGCATCTTTTTGAGCATATAATCCAAGACTCATTGATAGGAGAATTATTATTCCAATTATTTGTTTCATTCTTTTTTGCAATTTGGTTTTAATTATAGATATAATACGACAATAATATTCAATTATGGTTTATACATTTGTATATAAATTGTATTATTATAATATCTCATCATTTTCTTTTAATTCGAGAGCGTATATTAATGTGTGAATATGCTTTAGAGCTGAGGTTAATCTTGGTCCCCAATGTATTGCTAAGAACCTATGTGCGTCAGCAACAGCATTCTCTTTTGCTGCCAACTGGTTCTTCTGAAATAATACCACAAAGTCTTTCATATCTTGGTATATGTCAGCAATATCCTCAGCTAAACTTGATTTCATCAATTCTCTATTTTGATCTACAACCCAGTAATACTCATCGTCGCCAAATTTGGTTTTTATATTCATAAATACACTTTGCCAGTGTTCTTCAGATACAAATCTTTCTGCAA
Source organism: Bacteroidales bacterium (assembly GCA_029939445.1). Taxonomy (GTDB): domain Bacteria; phylum Bacteroidota; class Bacteroidia; order Bacteroidales; family UBA1556; genus UBA6267. The sequence goes on along the minus strand of JAOZSY010000416.1, from coordinate 281 downwards.
AACTATTATCTACTTCTGATAATTCTGGTAGGAGTGAGCCTTTTACATACATTAGTGGCATTACTTTCTGATAAAAAGACAAAACATCTTTAATGTCTGTTTTCTCTACTCTTTCTGTAAATACACAAAACTCATGCGCTACTCTTATCAACTCCAATACTGTTGACGATTTTACTTTTTCTAAATTTTCTTTACTCATCTTCTTATAATTATTAATGTTTAATTGCCAGCCTTCGGTATAATTTTCTCATTTCATTCGGAAATCACTCTCCCGATAGTTA
>JAOZSY010000172.1 GCA_029939445.1 Bacteroidales bacterium | reverse complement strand
TATTGGTTGTGGAAACTGTTCTACAATTTGTATGAATGAGGCTATTGATATGATAAACCTAACCCAAATAGAAGGAAAAGAGGGCGATAGTGGATTAAGACCTAGAGTTGATAATGGTCGTTGCTGCTGGTGTGCTCTTTGTGTTGAGGTTTGTCCAACAGGCTCATTAAGTCTTACCAAAGATTATATATACGTTACTCCCGATGCTAATAAATTTCTATGGACACCAGGAGTAGATAATCCTGAAGCAAAAGATAATTTATCATTTCAGAGTGATATTAAGAATTCATTATCAATGTTTAATCGAGTACCAATGCCAGAAATGGATGGTACTGAGCGAGTGAAGTCATTTGCTGAAACAATGCTATATTATACTGAGGAAGCAGCCCGCGAGGAGGCTTCTCGTTGTATTTCTTGTAGCCTTTGTACAGAGGTTTGCCCTGATCATATGCATATTCCTGAGTATATTAATGCCATTGCTCAGGGCGAAGATGAGGATGCTATCCGTATTATTTACGATAATAACCCACTGGGTGAAATGTGTGGTAAGGTTTGTACTCGCCGTTGTGAGGACGTATGTGCTCTTGAGGTTAGAGGAGAAGCTGTTGCAATCCGTTGGTTGAAAGAATATGCTGTGGGTCGTGCTGAGAATGCGGAAGCTTTACAAGAAATTGTAAGCCCTGAAATATTGCCACCAAATGGTAAAAAAGTTGGTATTGTTGGTGCTGGACCTTCGGGATTAACAGCAGCATATTATCTTGCTCTTAAAGGATTTGATGTTACTATTTACGAATCACATGCTTATGCTGGTGGTATGGTAATGTACGGTATTCCAAAATATCGTTTGCCAATGGATAGCTTGAATAAGCAGATTGATTATATGAAGAATATTGGTGTTAAAATAGAATTTAACACCCATGTTGGTAAAGATATTTCTTTCGATAAAATTTATAAAGAAAGTGATGCCGTATTTGTAGGTGTTGGATTCCAAGTGCCATACGATATTGGTATCGATGGTGAAGATGCTAAAGGAGTTATTCCTGCAGTAAGTCTTCTTTTTGATGTGAATAATGGAAGTACTCCTGATGTAGGAAATAAAGTAGTTGTTATTGGTGGTGGTAATGTTGCCATTGATGGTGCTCGTGTTTCTAAACGATTAGGTGCTGATGTTACGATTATGTATCGTCGTAGAGTTGAAGATATGCCAGCTGATTGGGAAGAGATTGAAGGAGCAGGACATGAAAATGTTGAAATTATGCCTCAAACTATTCCTGTTGAAATCCTAAGCGATGAGAACAATAAAGTTACAGGTATTAAATATCTGAAAGCTGAAATGGTTTCTGATGGTAAAGGTGGTCGTCCTCGTCCTGTGCCTATTGAGGGTAGCGAAGCTATTATGGAATGTTCTACTGTTATTGGCGCTATTGGTCAGGAAGCTGATTATAGCTTCTTCCCAGAAGAGTATCGTAATAATGTAGAAATTGAGCGTGGTAGAATGGTAGTGAATGACGATATGCAAACAACTGATCCAAAGATTTTTGCTGGAGGTGATGCAGTAAATCGTGTTGCTGATGCTATTAGTGCAATTGCTGACGGTTATAATGCAGTTAAAGCTATTGAGAAATTTATTATGAAATAGGAATTAATAAACTATAATAGATACAAAACACCCATATTTAATCAAAATATGGGTGTTTTTCTATTCTATGGGATTTTTATGAAATAATCTAAAGATTCATTTTGAATTTTTGCTTGTGTAACTTATAGTTAACACCTATCAATAATAAAGCATTAAAGCTAGTTTGTTTTTCATTTTCAAAAGCAGGTTGTCTTCTTAATTCATTTAGGCCTTGTTTATATCTTGCTTCTACCGATAGATCTATTTTATCCGATAATGGAAACTGTACTCCAATTCCAATATTTAAGTCTATTCCAAATCTATTCCAGAATTCTTTATCACGATCCACAAATATTTCCCCTCCAATATCAACTGTTTGCTTATATCTTACTAAATAACCAAGTGATACTCCTGTATTTACAAAGTACTTAACTTTATTTCCAAAACTTGTATTTAGCATTAGTGGAACGTTGAGAAATCCAAAACTATGCTTAAATTTATAGTCCACAATTTCACCTGAAAAGTTTTCTATGTCTGAATTTAAATATGAGCTTCGTATATCATAATCCAAACCTGTGATGATGGCAAATGTTTTGTTTAATTTATAAGTATATGATAAGCCAAAATTAGATCCAAAACTATTTGAAGCAAAAGAATATGTACTACTTAATCCACCTCCCATATAAGCCCCTATATTATGCTTATTATCTTGCGCAATACTACCTAAGCTTATTGTTATCCCGAGCATTAGTGTGATAATTACTTTTTTCATAGTTTTTATTTTTAACCCAATTAGTGGTTTAATTCTTTTCTACTCTAGAATTGAGTAATGCAAATATAGCTTATATTATTGTTTGGGTCACTATTGATAAGAGTAAAATTTAGTTCCGTATCCGACTAATGGCTATAGACTTAACATATTAGTAGGTTTAGCTATGCTTCATCAAAAAAATTACTTTTAAATTTTCATTCCTATTGCAATTCTAGCGTTTTGTTATCTATGTAGTTCATATTAATTATTTTGATAATCAAAATACTGTAAACATAGCATATTGTGGGCAGTTTTGGCTTTAAACAGGTATTATCATAAAAACAGGTAATTCCCCTATTTCTTTTTACAATATTTATTGTTTTCTTTGTTATCAAAATAAATAAACTATTAATCACAGTAAAATTTATAAATATGAAAAGGGCTATTGATTTTATATGGAAAGAGTTGTTTTTAATTAGTACAGTTTTATTGATAATAATAATAACGGCATTATTGCCAGCATAAAGAATTTATTTACTATAAATCATACACTAATTGCTAATACATTAAGTTGAAAGCGTTTCTCTTTTGGGAAACGCTTTTTTATTGTGTTATTTTGTGTTTTACAAGGCTTAAAAAATATTTATTAAATTAACATTTAATTAAAGTTTAGTTATGAATTCTATTAAAAAAATATCTAAATTTGTAGTCCTCATTATTTTGAGGTTATATGGTTTAAAATATTTATTTTTTGCTTTATAATAGAAATTTATCTAGTGAGATTATTTATTATAAATTCTCACATAACTTAATAATTATTGATTATGAAAAAAACATTACTTTTATCTTTTGCGCTTATAGTTAGTGCTTTATCATTTGGACAATGTACTGAATTATTTATTTCAGAATACGTACATGGTTTTGGAAATAACCGCGCACTAGAGATTTATAATCCTACTTCTGCTCCAGTAAGTATGGCAGATTATCAACTGGTTCGTTATTCAAACGGAGGAACTAGTCCTTATGTTTTAACATTTGATGGAAATCATATGATTGAGTCAGCTGATGTATGGGTAATTGTAGTTGATAAGCGTGATGCTGCAGGTACAGGTTATGATACTATGGTGGATCCAGCGTTACAAGCATTAGCAGATACTTTTGTTTGCCCTGTTTATTCTCAAAATAAGATGTTCTATTTTAATGGAAACGATGCTGTAACTCTTGAGAAACTTGATGGTACATATATTGATGTTTTTGGAAAAATTGGCGAAGACCCAGGTATTGCTTGGACTGATGATGCTGAAAATGGATATACAAGTGTTGCTGGTGGTAATTGGTTAACTAAACGCCAAACATTAAAGCGTAGAGAGTCTATCCAAGGTGGTTTAACAGTAAATCCTCCATTCTTTTTTGCACTTACAGATTGGGATTCTCTTCCAAATATGACTTTTGATCACCTACAATGGCACGTTAGTTCTTGCCAAACTACTGGTGTAGAAGAAGTAACAAAGAAAAATGATTGTTTCTTTTATCCTAATCCAAGTTCTACAGGTTTCTTTATGGTAAAAGGTACTGAGATTATTAAGTCTGTTGAGGTTATTAATGTTATTGGCGAAGTAGTGATTATTAAAGAAAATCCTGTTCAGCGCGGTGATATTAGAATTGAAACTAATAACTTAGATAATGGTATTTACTTTGTTAATGTATATTTTAATGATAATACATCTACAACAAAGAAAATTATAATTAACTAGTAATTATAGTTAAATGAATATCAAAGCCCTCCTTAGTGAGGGTTTTTTTAGCTAAAATCATTAATTCTCTTTAAAATCTTATTTATGTATAGAAATTTACTATTGTTATTGTCATTTTTGTCGGCAAGCATATTTTCTTTTGGCCAAAATGGTACAATAAAAGGTGTTGTTGTAGATGATATGACTGGCGAGACCATAATTGGTGTTAATATAATGTACGCCCCAGGAAAAGGAGCTATATCAGATGTAAATGGAGAGTTTGAATTTAACTTGCCTTATGGCGATTATGAACTTACATTTTCGTATGTAGGTTACGATCAGTTTGTGCAGGCTGTAAAGCTTAATAAAGATGAGATTTTTCTTAAAGTAAAATTAGTGAATACTACTTTGAAAGAAGTAGAAATTGTAGCCGATGTTGCAAAATCAAGAGAAACACCAGTAGCCTTTTCTACAATAAAACCAGCTAAGCTTGAAGAAGAACTTGCCTCACAGGATATTCCTATGGTGCTAAATTCAACACCGGGAGTATATGCTACCCAACAAGGTGGTGGCGATGGTGATGCAAGGATTAATATCCGTGGTTTTAACCAAAGAAATATTGCTGTTATGCTTGACGGAATTCCTGTAAATGATATGGAAAATGGGTGGGTTTATTGGTCAAATTGGTTTGGCTTAGATATGGTAACTCGTTCCATACAGGTACAAAGGGGTTTGGGAGCTTCTAAGCTAGCACTACCTTCTGTTGGTGGTACTATGAATATTATTACCAAAGGTATTGAGTCTAAAAAAGGAATGAAAATTAAGCAAGAAATAGGTAACGATGGTTTTATGCGTACCTCTATAGGTATTACAACCGGTAGAATGAAAGGTGGCTGGGGAGTTACATTTGCAGGCTCATACAAACAAGGAGATGGTTGGGTGGACCAAACATGGACTAGAGGTGGATTTTTATATCTTAAAGTTGATAAAAAACTTGGTGATCACTTAATTAGCTTCTCTGCAATGGGAGCGCCTCAAGAGCATGGACAGCGCTCATACAAAAAACCAATTACAATGTATGATACAGATTATGCTGATAAGATTGGCATGGATCCTGCAACTGATTATATTACAGGTGTGCCTACAAATATGGGTTTAAGATATAATTCACACTGGGGTTATATACAACGCGAAGGTGAAGATTCTCGACATCCAATTAATGAGAAAGAGAATTTTTATTTTAAACCAATGTTTAGCTTGCGCGATTATTGGAATATAAGTAGAAAGACATATATGTCGAATATATTATACCTCTCGATGGGAGACGGTGGCGGAACTGGACTTACACATTCAATAAATCCAATGGATGATGGCACTATCGATTTTCAAACTATATATGATGCAAATGTAAAGGGTGCAAACGACCCTAATGTAGAAGGCACTATTGATGTACTTAGGGCTTCTATGAATAATCATATGTGGGTAGGTTTTCTTTCTACAATTGATCATAAATTTAATAAAAACTTCAGTGTTTCGGGAGGTATAGATGTGAAGGCATATAAAGGAGAACACTACCGTGTTGCTCATGATATGCTAGGGGCCAAAGATTATAAAGATTATGATGGTAAATATGGAATTAATGATAAAACAGATCCTAATTGGCTGAAAAAAGAAGGAGATAAAATTCTTTACCATAATGATGGTTTAGTACGTTGGGGAGGCG
>JAOZSY010000415.1 GCA_029939445.1 Bacteroidales bacterium | reverse complement strand
CTTAAGTTTGGCAAAAATGCAAGCACCGTATTTATTAGTTTTATGGTAATAAATATTGTTCTTTCATTATTTATATCTGCCACCACAGCTAAGGCTACAATTCTATTACCAATATTTATGGTAGTAGCAGCAGTATACGGAGCTGGAAATGGTAAAAGAAATAACTTTGGTAGAAATATGATTCTACAAAATTTATTTCAAATAAATATGGGAGCAGCATCTTTTCTTACAGGTTCAGGAGCTAACCTATTAGCGGCATCTCTTATTGCAGGTGCTATTGGAAGTGATATTTTTTTCTCACAATGGATGATTGCAGCATTTCCAACTGCATTACTATTAATGTTTTTAGGCCTTTTTATTGGACTTAAAATTATTTTCCCACTAAGTAAGGAAGAACAACTCCCTCAGATAAAAGGAGGAATGGACAGCCTTAAGATTGAGTTAGATAAGTTGGGAAAAGTAAGTGTAAGTGAGATAAAATCATTAGTTATTTTTGGAAGTATACTTGCATTATGGATTACCGATAGTATTCATGGCATTAGTCCAACAGCTGTTGCTTTTGTAGGCGCAATTATAGCTCTTATGCCAAAAATTGGTGTTGTAGAATGGAATGATGTTGATATTCCATGGCACTTATTATTATTCTCTGCAGGGGCGTATACTCTTGGAGCTGGTTTTAAAGAAACAGACTTACCTTCTATTGCTGTAAATGCATTTTTCGATGGAATTGGAATTAGTGATAATACACCTTTTTGGATGCTATACATTGTATTAACGGGAGGAATGGTTTATAGTGCACTAATATTTCAATCCAAAACAATGCGTACGATGATATTTATTCCAATAGCTATTGGGGTTGCTAATAGATTTGGTTTTGAAGTAATGAGCCTAGCATTTCCCGTTGCATTATTAATAGAACATGTGTATGTATTACCATTTAATAGTAAACCCGCACTTCTACTATATTCTACAAATCATTATAGCTGGAGCGACACCTTTAAGTATGGTATTACAATGCAAACAATGGCTTGGATAGTATCATTGCTATTAGCTATGACTTACTATAAGTGGTTAGGAATAACTCCAAACGGATTATTTTAAATTTAATAAAAGTAACAATATGATTACAAGCAGAATAAAAAAAATAGACTCTACTTCAATTGAACTTAAGGCAAAATATCGTCCTAAGTATAATAAGAGAGTCAAATTTCAAAAATATTCTGTTGAAACATATATGTTCATACCTATTGAACTAGGAATAAATAAAAGAAACTTTACTAAGATTGATTTTTACAGAGAATATAAAAACTTTCTAAAGATTGATACACCTAAAATATTATTATCAGAAATAGCTAATAAGAAAACACCATTTATTCAAACCTATGCAAGATTATTTAATGAACTTGATATAGAAAATGCTGATAGCATAGAAAAACTTGATGATAACACAAAAATATTATTGAATATTTTTAAGAAAGCTATTAAAAGAGAAGCTCAAAAGATAAAACAATACTCTGATCCAAAAGAAAAAATAAGAGTAAGTTTGAGATTAATCAATGACCTTGATAAATCTATAGAACGTTACAGAAATAGGCACGATAGTATTGTTTCCAGAACCAACAAAGACTATAGTATATACACTACCATAAAAATTGGTGATGAATATATTAGTAATCTAAAATATCGTTTCTTGCACGAGATACTCCTTCATTTAATGGATAACGATGATGTTATTTATTATGATACTATTGGTATAATCAATAAAAGA
>JAOZSY010000414.1 GCA_029939445.1 Bacteroidales bacterium | reverse complement strand
TCAAAAATCCTAAACTTTCCCCAAGCTCGCTTAGCAAAGAAATATTTGAATGATGTGCTGATAACTCCAAGTCCATACGTGCTGCTTCTTTGGAAATTTATTGACGATGCCTCATCAAAATATTTTGTAGGACAGGTTATTTCTGCAATTTCAAAATCAGCAAAAAACACCTGTGCCAACATCTGATTATCAAAAATAAAATCGTCGGAATTATTATTATAATTTATTTTCTCTAACACTTCTTTGGAAAAAGCCCTAAATCCAGTATGATATTCCGATAACTTTTGATTCATTAATAGATTTTGGCCAAAAGTTAGTAATCTATTTGCAATATATTTATAAACAGGCATTCCGCCCTTAATGGCACCTTTGCCAAGTATTCGCGATCCCAAAACCACTGGATATACTTCATTTGCTATTAGGCTGCACATTGCCTCTATTAGTTTTGGAGTATACTGATAATCAGGATGTAACATAACTACTATGTCAGCATTTAATTCAAGAGCTTTATTATAACACGATTTTTGGTTGGCGCCATAGCCCATATTTTTATCATGCTTTATTATATTACTTATGCCAATACGGTGCGCTTCGTCAATGGTGCGATCATCGCTGGAGTCGTCAGTAAGAATTACTTCATCAACTATGTCAAAAGGTATCTCGAGATAAGTTTTCTCCAGGGTTTTCTCTGCATTATATGCTGGGAGAACTACTATTACCTTTTTATTTTTAATCATAATTATCTAATTTTTTCGCAAGTATAGGTCATTATAGAATTATTGTCTTTAGTAAAAAGGCGTTAAAGGCAAGGGGTTATACTGAGCAAGTTCACCCTGAGCTTTTGCCGAACGGGAAGTGCTTTTGAAGTTTTGAAACCAAGAAGCCCCGACAGTATCGTCGGGATGACTGTTTCAAAACCGAATATAACGCAGCTTTTGACGCCTATTTGCAAAGACTAATCAATAAGTTCTTCCAAAGTACGATAAGCCAAAAATACCAAATTACCCATTCCATGGTATAATGCATCTTCATCAATATCAAAAAGTGCATTATGAAGATTGGTAACTTCTTTACCACGGGTTTTAGTTCCTAAGCGCAAAAAAGTGCTTGGCACTTTCTGCCCATAATAAGCAAAATCTTCAGCAGTCATACGCATTTCCAAATCTTCAACTCTTCGTTTACCAAGATATTCTCTTGAAAACTGCATGCAATTCTTAGTGAGTTGTTCGTCATTATCCACCACAGGGAAACCATTCACGATAGTTACTTCACATTTTGCGCCCATACTTTCGGCCATTGTTTCAGCAATCGTTGTAATTTTCTTTAGAGCTTCAGCACGCCATTCTTCATCAAATGTTCTAAGGATTCCTGCAAGATTTGCCTCATCAGGAATAATATTTACATGGCCATTGGCAATAAATCTTCCAAAAGAAACCACTGTTGGAATAGTTGGCTTAGCCATACGGCTAACGACTTGCTGAATTGCTACTACAATATGCGATGCAATAAGAACAGGGTCAATATTTAAATCTGGTGTGGCACCATGGCCTCCTTTTCCAATAATTTTTAGATAAAGTTCATCGGAACTTGCCATATATTTTCCTGCACGGTAACCTACTCGCCCCGATGCCATTGTTGGCAATACATGCTGCCCAATTACGTGGCGCACTTTAGGGTTTTTCAATACCCCTTCTTCAATCATGGCTTTGGCTCCACCAGGAATTTTCTCTTCCGAAGGTTGAAAAATAAGCTTAATACTTCCGTCCAAATC
>JAOZSY010000171.1 GCA_029939445.1 Bacteroidales bacterium | reverse complement strand
AACGAAGGAATATAATGACCTTCCATTTATTGTCGTTTGTTGTCGTTTATAAACGGACACTTCCGCTTATTTCCTATATCTAAATCATTAATGAGTTTTAATCCCATCAAAAGCACTTGAATGCATATTATATAAGTTGCAATCTGTGAGGTGTAAATTTATGATTATTAATAACTCTTTCTACATTTTTTTTGAAATCATTTGAAACTCTTGCTACTGAATAATAGCTCTATCTTTTATTATCCTTCAATAAAATAGTGCGCAAAATAGAAATAAAACCAAAGCATTATTTTACGACCTTCGTTAGCTTTAATAGAGCTATTATTAATAATAGAAAAATAAATAATAAAACAATATATTTTGGATAATTCTTACAACTTAAGCAACCTGAAAGAACTTGAAGCAGAGGCAATTCACATAATACGTGAGGTGGCTGCAGAGTTCGAAAACCCGGTAATGTTATACTCCATAGGAAAGGATTCGGCAGTGATGGTTCGCCTTGCAGAGAAGGCTTTTGCTCCTGGCAAAATACCTTTTCCACTGATGCACATTGATAGTAAGTGGAAATTTAGCGAGATGGTAGAATTTCGTGATCACTATGCCAAAAAGAATAATTGGGACCTTATTGTAGAACATAATAAGGATGGCTTTGAAAAAGGCATCGGCCCTTTTACTCACGGTAGTAAAGTTCATACTGATGTTATGAAAACCCAGGCTTTATTGGCAGCATTGAGCAAGCATAAATTTGATGCCGCCTTTGGTGGTGCTCGCCGCGATGAGGAAAAATCTCGTGCCAAGGAGCGTATTTTTTCTTTCAGAAATGAGTTTCATCAATGGGATCCTAAGAATCAACGCCCAGAGCTTTGGAGTATTTACAATACTAAAGTTCATCAAGGCGAATCAATCCGAGTATTTCCTATAAGCAACTGGACTGAGCTTGATATCTGGAATTATATTCGTTTAGAAGAAATTCCTATCGTGCCTCTTTATTTTGCTAAGAAACGCCCTATTGTTGAGTATAATGGAGCTTTAGTACTTGTGGATGACGATAGAATGCCAAAAGAAATTGCTGAAAAGGCTGAAATGAGAATGGTTCGTTTCCGTACTTTAGGATGTTATCCTCTTACTGGCGCGGTGGAATCTGAGGCCGTTACTGTGGAAGAAATTGTGGAAGAAATGATGACCACAACAAAAAGTGAGCGTACTACCCGTGTTATTGATTTTGATCAAGACGGTAGTATGGAAGAGAAGAAAAAAGAAGGGTATTTTTAGAGGGATTAAGTATAAAAACTACTCTTCGGCTCCGCTCAGAGTACTAGAAACAAATAACCTCAGAGTACTGGAAACAAATAACCTCAGAGTACTAGAAACAAATAACATCAGAGTTCTAGAAACAAATAACATCAGAGTACTGGAAACAAATAATATAAGATGAAAAATAAAGAACTAGATATAAAAGCATTTCTTGATGCTGACCAAAAGAAGGGTTTATTACGAATACTAACTGCAGGTTCTGTTGATGATGGTAAATCTACCTTAATTGGAAGATTACTTTTTGACTCTAAGAAATTATACGACGATCAGTTAATGGCACTTGAGCGCGACAGCAAACGTGTTGGTCATGCTGGCGAAGATATTGATTATGCATTATTGCTTGATGGCCTTAAGGCTGAGCGTGAGCAGGGTATAACCATTGATGTGGCATATCGCTATTTTTCTACTAATAAGCGAAAATTTATTATTGCAGATACTCCTGGCCATGAGCAATATACTCGTAATATGGTTACTGGAGCTTCTACTGCAAATCTTGCAATTATTCTTATTGATGCTCGCAAAGGTGTAATCACACAAACAAAACGTCACACATTCTTAGTTTCGCTATTGGGAATTAAGCACGTTGTAGTTGCTGTGAATAAAATGGACTTAAAAGACTATTCGCAAGAGGTATTTGATGGCATTGTGGAAGAATATAAAAACTTTTCTGCCACATTAGATATTCCTGATGTTCACTATTTTCCATTATCGGCACTAAAGGGCGAAAACGTTGTGGAAACAAGCGATAAAATGCCTTGGTATAAAGGCCGAAGTATATTAAATTTCCTTGAAGAAGTTCATGTTAGCTCTGATAGAAATTTTGAGGATATGCGCTACCCTGTTCAATACGTAAATCGTCCTGATATAAATTTCCGTGGTTTTGCTGCAACTGTAGCTTCGGGTATAGTTCGCAAAGGTGCTGAGGTAATGTCATTACCTTCGGGGCAAACTTCTAAAATCAAAGAAATTGTTACCTATGATGGTAATTTGGAAGAGGCTTTCCCTCCACAATCAGTTACCATTACTTTAGAGGATGAAATAGATGCTAGCCGTGGCGATATGTTGGTTTATCCTGATAATCTACCAATGGTAAGTCAACAGATTGATGCTATGCTTGTATGGATGGATGAGGCTGTAATGGATAGAGAAATGCAGTTTTTTGTAAAACATGCAAACAACAGCACTCGTGGTATTATCAAAAATATAGATTACCGAATTGATGTAAATACTCTTGAGCATTCTAATGTCGAAAATTTCAATCTGAATGATATTGGAAGAGTTCAAATAACTACTGCTAAACCACTTTTCTTTGACCCATATAAGCGAAATCATATAACGGGTTCGTTTATCCTTATTGACCCAATTACGCATAATACTGCTGCTGTGGGTATGATTTTAGGAAAGAGCAAAGGTGCCGAAAGTAGAAGTATTACAACTGTAGGAAATAAATACTCTGTAGCAAATACCGAAGAAGCAAGGACCAAGTATAATGAACTAAAACTAAAAGGAAGAACTGTTGTTAAGCTTGATACTAATAGTATTATTAAGCACTTTGGTAGCGATGTTTCTGAAGAAGTTGTTTCTAAATTTATCACTCTGCTTATTGCTGAAGGAATTGATGTGATTTCGTAGCTCTCAATTGTCAGTCTTCAGTTCTCATTCCCGTTAACTGAAGACTGCTAACTGAAGACTGCCTACTGAAGACGGAAAACCAACATCCTCATTAAACATTAACAATTAATAATTAACCATTATTACTCGTCATCCCATTCAATAATAAACTCTCCTTCTTCCTGCTTCTTTATTTTCTCCTTTTCATTATTTTTCTTTTGTTTAGGAGTTTTTACGGAATCCTTTTTTACTTTATCTTCTTCAGTCTTAAACCAACCAAATTCAGAATTAAGAGCTTTTTTCAAACTCTGTTTTTCATCTTGTAAATCATTTTTCATCTTTTTTCTGAGACCCGATTTATCATACTCCACCTCAAATTTATCGTCTTTACCAATAAGGGTTAGAAATAGTTTTGTGCGACCATAACCATCATTCTCCACCTCTCCAAACTCACTGCTTGTGCTTTCATACTTCTTTCCCAAAACTTCTGAAAGCAAAATAGTAAAATGATATTCATAGCTATTATCAAACTTATGAATACCACTAACATCAATATTCATTTTATTGCTATTAATCCTCATTTCTGGAATGAGAATTTGAGAATTAGCTACGGAAATATTGTTTTTAAGCTCAGAAAATTTCAGCTCTGAGAAATCATCAATCTTAGTATAAGATTTAATAGCATTTAGTGATTCAACATCTTTCAATATGCCATTTTTAACTACCATATTTGTATTCAGCTCTATACTACTATTATAAATTTTCCATGAAGAATCGAAACTACATTTTAACTCATATTTTGAATCAAGGTCTCCACTAATATTTTTCGAAGTAATCGTTTCTTGACCAAAGTTATTAAATATTTTAAAAGACTTCATAATATCTAACCCCTTTGTTTCTCCTTCTAAAAATAAATTATAAACACCTCTTTTACTACCATCAATCCACAACATTCCTCCAAGGGAGCCTCCCAAAGTATTAGCTTTAATATTAAAGAAACTTAGCCTTCTATTGCGCATCTGAAACCTTCCTGATAAGTCTGTTACATTAATATTATCGTAAACAAACTTCTCTGTTTCAACATCAATTACTATATCAAGTTTATTGCTAAATCTACTATCGTCATCATCACCTCCCTTTGGCAAAGCACCTATTATTTTATCATAAGAAAGATTATCCACTTTAAGAGAAAAATTTGCAACAGTGGGTCTGGCTTTTATGTACTTACTACTATATGGCAAATTATAAAGTGAACCTAGAGCACTTATTTTACTTCCCTGGGCAAAGGCTGTTAATTGATAAATTATAATCTTATTATTCTCTATTCGTCCTTTGGTATTGACTGATGAATACGACAACTTAGAGTCTTTTAATGTTAAACTAGCATTCTGAATATCAAAATTATTATCAAAATTTATATCTTCTACTTTCCACTCATCATTATCCTTTGAATATTTGAAATTCATGCTTAGCCACGTATAGGTTGACGCCTTACCTGCCATACTTACAATAGTATCTACACTTAGTACATCATTAAGGGGTTCAAGGTCGAGGTCTCCCCTAAACTCCGCTTTAAGCTTTGGCTGCCATAAATTTCTTATTTCAATCTCTCCCTCAATATGCCCAATATTACTATTAGCACGTAAATTGCTAATAACAATACTTGAGCTGTTTAATGTGTTATTCTTACCATTATTATACTTAGCCTCCAAACTAACATCTTTAGCGGATAACTTTAACTCATCAATATCAAACTTAAACTTACTAATACTAGCAATAGCAGAAACATGTGGCTTATGTTTTCCGCCAATTTTTCCTCCAATTTCCACATCTAGATTTATCAATCCTTGGAAATTATATTTTTTAATATTTGCAAGAAACTCTTTATCAATATTTTTAGCAATATCTTTATACCGCAGGTTTATTGCACTAAGTTTAGCATTAATTCCAATGCTATATTTATACATTTGTATACCTCCACTTAGCTTCATGGGAATTCCATGGTAAGTAAGTAATCCCTTTTTCAAAGAATAATACTCTTTTTCAATATTAAACTTTGTAATAACATCCAAATCAAGTCTTTTATTTAAAGCTATCAGTCTTGATTTATTATAAAAATATTTTAATATCGTCTTTCCCTTTAAATCTATTTCAAAATTCTTCTCGCTAAAAATGCCTTTTGCGGTAGAATTTTTAATCAGAATTTTTACCTTTTGCCGAGTTACCTTATTATCATAATTAAACTCGGTATTTACAAAACTTACAGAATTCAGATTTATCAGAAAACTACTACTATCACTGTCTTTGGATGAAGATAGAAAGCTAAAATTATTTTTACCATTTTTATAAATTTCAAGGTTTATAATGGCATTATTAATTACAATCTCCTGCAAATTATAATTATCGCTTAAAAGCTCTAATACATCAAAACTTAAAAAAATGTGCTCGGATTTTATAATTGGAAAGTCTGCTTTCTTCTTTGGGTTATTATCATAAAACTCAACATTATGAAAATCTAAAGAAGCTTTGGGGAATTGACTAAAAAAACTTAGGTCTATTTTTTCTACATCAATTCTTGCATTTATTGCTTTGTTAATATGTTGAATTGAGTAGGCCTTTATTTTATCTTCATAAAGATACACCAAGCTAAAAGCAATAATAATGGCACCAATAAATAATACCAATAAAGTAATAAAAAGACGCTTTACTAAATTGCGATTTTGCATAATATTCTATAATACACTAAGAAACTATTTTCTCTTCTTCAAGCTCCAATTCCTCAATATCCTCATCATTCTCCTCGTCCATAATTTGAATAAACGGCTCATTAAAAGACTTTGTTATAATGCGTTTATTTAAAGTTAGGATTAATGATGGTAGCAATACCAAATTCGATAACATTGCCGACAATA
>JAOZSY010000170.1 GCA_029939445.1 Bacteroidales bacterium | reverse complement strand
AATTAAAAGACTACTTTTGCGCCTTCGTAAAATTCGAGCTCGGTTCTATTGGGCTATGGTGTAAATTACGAGCACCACAATTAATATTGCTAATACAGTAATAATAATATAGATGAACCGAACTCATAATCGGGTTACTTTTTTTCTTAATAATTAAGATAAAAGTAGCGTTAAAAATTCATCTTATGATTGATTATAAATCAAGCAATCTTAAACCAGAGATTGTAGAGGCTGTTCTTGAGCTTGGTTATGAAACACCAACTCCAATTCAAGCCGAATGTATTCCATTTATTATGGAAACAAGCCAAGACCTTATTGCAAATGCACAAACCGGAACTGGTAAAACTGCTGCATTTGGATTACCTATTCTTCAACAAATTGACGATAGTAATAAAAGTATTCAGGCAATAATTTTATCACCAACGCGTGAGCTTGCTATTCAGATTAGCAACGATATGCAGCAGTACGCAGCAAAAATGCGTAAAGTAAAAATAACTACCGTATATGGTGGTGCTAGCATTGAACCACAGATTAAAGATTTAAAGAAAGGTGTTCATATTGTAGTTGGAACTCCTGGCCGTGTGCTGGATTTAGTGAAAAGAAGAATCCTTAAACTTCAGGATGTTAAGTGGTTGGTACTTGATGAGGCTGACGAGATGTTGAATATGGGTTTTAAAGATGATTTGGATGCTATTTTGGAAACTACTTCTGAAGATCGTCAAACTCTTTTATTCTCAGCAACATTGCCAAAAGGAATTATTCAGATTAGTAAAAATTACATGAATAATCCTCACCAAATTGCTGTTGCAAAGGCCAATTTAGGAGCTGATACTGTTGACCATCACTATTACCAAGTAAGTGCGCGAGATAAATATTCGGCATTAAAGCGTATTGCGGATATGAATCCTAATATTTACGCTATTATTTTTTGTCGTACTCGTAGAGAAACTAAGGAAATTTCGGAAAAACTTATTAAGGATAATTATAGTGCTGATTCGCTACATGGCGATTTATCTCAAGCACAACGTGAGCACGTAATGAATCGTTTTAGACATAAGAATATTCAAATTCTTGTGGCTACTGATGTTGCAGCTCGTGGTCTTGATGTAAAAGAACTTACGCATGTTATAAACTTTAGCTTACCAGACGATCCTGAGGTATATGTTCACCGATCGGGTCGTACAGGAAGAGCGGGAAGTTCAGGAATAAGTATATCTATTCTTCACTCACGTGAGAACAGAAAGATTAGAGAAATTCAACAATTAATTGGTAGAGATTTTACCAAAAAGAAAGTTCCTGGTGGACAAGAAATCTGTGAAAGACAATTGTTTGCTACAGTAGAAACCATGGAAAATGTTGATCTTTCGAATTCGGATATTGATGACTTCATGGATGTTATTTATGAGAAGCTTGGCGAAATGAGCAAGGAAGAGGTTATTAAGCGATTTGTAGCTTTAGAGTTTAACCGCTTTTTGGATTATTATAAGAATGCCAAAGACCTTAATGTAAGCGAATCGGCAAACAGAGAGCGCAATAGCGACCGAAGAAAAGATAGAAAAGACAGAAATGATAGAGGCGACAGAGGCGACAGAAGAGATAGAGGAGACAGAGGAGACAGAGGTGATAGAGGCGAACGTAGAGAGCGCAAAGGAAATCCAAATATGCAACGTTGCTATGTAAATGTTGGTTCTAATGATAATATAAGCCCTAGTGCAATTATAGGTATTATTAATAGAGCTACTCCAGATAAGAGTGTTGATATTGGAGATATTGAAATTCTTAAGAAGTTCAGTTTCTTTGAGGTAGATCCAAAATTTAGTGATGATGTAATTTCATCAATGAATTCTATGGATTATCATGGTACCGATATTCTTGTAGAAAAAGCTGAAAGCAAAGGTGCATCTTCTCCTTCAAGAGATAATAGTTCTAATCGCCGATCTGGTGGTGGAAGTAGAAATTCTGATGGTGGAAATCGTAGAAGCTATAAGAGTGATAGAAGTAGTGGTGGAAATAGTGGCGGAAGTAGCAGCCGTAGAAGTGGAGGAAAGGATTCTTCTCGTCAACGTAAAGCCAGAAAACAATGGTAATGATATTGGCTTAACTAGCCAACAACTATAAACTAAAACAGAAGCCCCGAGGATTTATTTCCTTGGGGTTTTTTATTGCTTTTTACTTTAAATACTGCATTACACTAACATAAAAAACTTCTACTTTTTCTCTAGCCCAAGGTGTTCGTCTTAGAAACTTTAAGCATGATTTTAGGCTAGGATTACTCTTAAAACAGTTGATATCTATTTCCTCTGCCAAGTCTTCCCATTCGTAATTGTCTATTAGCTGCTCAAGTATTGTTTTAAGCTTTACGCCATGCAATGGATTGTTTATTTGTTCTTCCATAAATAAAATATTATATTATTCATAATTATTAATTCCCGCCAAAATCAACCACACAATTATATTCATAAGTTTTATGAGGCTGAATAGAAACACCAATATTATCGACATCTTTGGAGAGAAAATTGATTCGATGTCCCAAATCAGGAATATCGGTATCTATTAGTAAATCCATATAAATATCTAAAGCATTTGAATAACCATATTGGCAATTCTCAGAAAAGTACTCATAGTTTGATTTCGATGATCGATTTTTATAATGCTGATGTCCAAGTTTTCCATATTTACCACTCCACTGGGCATGCTCTTTGGCCAATGACCATAAGGTTTTGTTGGGCTTAAATAGAGTAGCTTGTCCTTGCTTCTTCAATGTTTTGCGTAGGGATTTAACATACGAATTTCTTAATAAATCATTCTTTGTAGCATAATCTTCAAGAAATGTTTTGGAAAAAAGTGATGGGTTTATTCTGCATAGATTAGCTAAGTGAATAATATCTTTCTCTGCATCAGTAAGGTAATCTACATTTTTAGCAGTATTACTATTTTCAATTTCTAGAGGAGTCCATTCTGAGTATGGAAAATTCACTGTATCAGCATTATGAAATACATCTTGAGCATATATTAAGCTCAAAGAGAATCCAAAAATTATTATTAGTAATATCCTTTTCATTAATGGTTTTTATTCAAAGCTTATTTTCTTCCAAAATCTGCAGGAATCTCACCCCAAAACTCAGTTTCCCATTTCAGGATTTTATTATCCCATTTATTATTCTTTATCCAAATTAGAGCTCTATCTACTAATTTAAAAAGATCCTCAGTTTCGGCAGTACGAGACAGATTTGTATTCGTAGCTTTCTTTCTTACCCATGCCATTGCTGTTATGGAATCGGTATATACAGGCACATTGCTATTTACACTTTTAAGATAGGCAAGGCCATGTACCAAAGCCAAAAACTCTCCAAGGTTTACAGTCCCTTTTGGAAAAGGTCCAAGGTGAAATATTTCTTTCTTGGTATTTGTATCTACGCCTTTATATTCCAATATGCCAGGATTGCCACTACAGGCAGCATCTACACTTAATGATTTAAAAATAGGAGTTCCTACTTTAGACTTTTTAAGGCTGCCAAGCATTGTTGGCTCAATATAATTCTGCCCAATATATTTATCTGGAGCATCAAGAAAAGCTTTTCTAGCAATCTCAGGATTTTTAAAACTCTTGAAAACAGGTGAAGGTATTCCTTCAATTTGCTTTTTACAGTCTTCCCATTTAGTATAGATACCAGGCTCTTTGCCTTGCCAAACCACATAATATTTTTTCTTTTTGCTAGACATCTATTTGTTATTTATTGCCATTTATCCAATCTAAAAATTATATTGAAATGCGGTGCATAATGTTTCATTAAACTGCCCATCGGAGTAATAGGTATATGAATTGTCAGGTTTTGGACGAAAGCTTTTTATGGAGTATGCATATCTAAAAACAATATTATAATTCTTATTTATTTTATATGCTAGACCTGCAAAAACTGAAACATCAAATTTATTAAAACCAGGTTTCTCTGCTTCTTCGGGAATTTCACCATTTTCATCAAATTCGCGTGCATTAATAAGATAGGCAAACTTCATTCCTAGCTCCAAACCCAAATTTTTGTAAAACATATATCTATAAGAAATAGGTACTTCTATATAATTCAGGCGAAGTAGATACGAATTATAAATACCTTTATCGGGTTTGGCATTAAAGCGGCTACCTTTCTGTATAAAGTTCATCTCCATTTGCCCATAACCGAAGCTTCCCATTTTACGATGTACGGTTACACCACCAAATAATCCAGCTTTATTAAATCCCGCTAGAGCATCACCTGTAACCTGAGTTGCAGTCATTCCTGCCTGTAAGCCAGCCTTAAATTCTTGAGCATTAGCATTATTAGTTAGACCAAATATTGAAAGAGACAATATTAAAAAAGTAAATAGTGTTTTTTTATTCATAAATGTATGATTGTAAATTTGCTTTGCGAAAATAAGGATTATTTTATTAGTATCAATATTATTGAACTATCAATTTACCATAAGTTACGCTATTATCATTTTCATCAATAAACTTAAGAATATAAATACCTTTATTTAGTATGCTTAAATCCATATCAATACTTTGAGTGTAAAGAATATTTATCTTATTTAACACTTTGCCATCAATGGAATAAATTATAATAAGGCCGCTTACTGTTTTGTTAAATTCAATGGAGGTTCGGCTGCTTGCAGGATTAGGAAAGATGCTAAAGCTTTGTACCTTTGGTTTAACAGGCAAGCCGATGGCAGTTGTAATATCCCCATTGGGTTTAAGTTTTAAGAAAAAAGCATCGCTACCTCCTGCACCATAGCTATAGGTATTGCCCACTATGGCAAATCCGCTATCGGGAGTTTGTACTACGCTATAGGCTCTATCGTTATAATCCCCTCCAAGAGTACGAGTCCAGAGGGTATCGCCAATGGAATCGGTGCGTACAATATATACATCTTCGCCACGACCAGGCTGCTCAGAATAGCCTACCATTATAAAACCGTGGTCGTAGCATTCTTTAATATCAAAGGCTTCTCCATCATAGGGATTTCCGTAATATTTTGCCCATAGGAGATTGAGATTATTATCCATTTTATAAATCCCAGGCATAAAACCAATATTACTTCCAAAAAAATGCTCCAAAACACCAGCAACTACATACCCTCCGTCAGAACTCTTACATAAACTATGTCCAAAATTTTGAAGATTGCCTATATCATGTAGTTTAAATAATAAAGTATCACCATGTAAATTAATTTTCATGATAAAAATATCTCCAGAATTATTAGCATCATTATACCATGTACCAGCTATAACAAATACAGAGTCACTTTCTTTTTCTATGCCTCTTGCTTCATTACCGCCAAAATTCCCATACGTCCTAGTCCACAGGCTATCGCCGTTTTTATCGGTGCGTATTATATAAACATCATAACCGCCTGCTCCGTAGCTTTTGGTGGTGCCTACTATTAGGAAACCGCTGTCGGGTAAATGGATGATATCTTGTCCATTATCATAGTCACTACCTCCATATCTTCGTAATAAAATGGTTGAATTAGTATCTATAATCTGTAACAAAACATCATGCTTGCTTTCGTTTAACACATAATATCCGCCAGTTGTATAGTAGTTGCCAAATAGTTTGTGATAGCTTTTTTGCCAACCGAAAAAACCATTATCAATATATGTTGTTAACGAATCTCCATTGTTATTTACATATAATGCCATTGGGCCATTTGTGAAACCCTCATCTGTATATGAAATAATAAACCTAGTTGAATCTAAAAGCATAATACCAGAGGTCAAATCATCCATTGAACCGCCATATGTTTGGTTAAATGGAGATTGCGCTGATAAAGATGAGATAAATAGAACAACATAAAATATTA
>JAOZSY010000413.1 GCA_029939445.1 Bacteroidales bacterium | reverse complement strand
TCCAAGCTTCCACAGAGTTTGTAGGAGCTAGGACGAGATTGCTTCAGTCGTGCCTCCCCTTCGGCAAAAGCTCAGGGCAGCGCCCTTCGGCAAAAGCTCAGGGCAGCGCCCTCGCAAAATTGCTGCTTCGAAGGGAGATTCCTAGAATCACAATTAGCAAACCTGAATAGCATACAACAATAAACAATAAACACAAAATACGCAACACTTAAACCATTGATAACAACCCTAGAAAAGTTTATTAGTTTCGAAGAAGAAGAAAAGCTCTTCGATATGCGTATTAACGATATTCTTATATGGGATTATATTCGATTTGATGTTTATAAAGACATAAGAAAGCAAAAATCGAATCAGACATATACCATTAAAACTCAGGATGATAAGTCCTTTAAGACGATATTTATTATTCTTAAACAAATATTGTTTGTACTGTCTCATTTACAAGCATTCAGAATAAATAAGAAAAAAGAAATTCTTATTTTAGGTCACTCAAGGCGGATTAAAACTGCTAATTATTTTAAGGATATTTATACTGATGATGTAGTAGGAATATTAAAGGATTCAAATTCTATAATAACGCTAGAGCATCCAATTGATCAGAGTCATAAAATGCCCACAGGTATTGATAATATTAAGTATCTGGATAAGATAATTCTTGGTTATGGATTTTTCAATCTCTTTAATTCTGTAAAGATTTCTACTCAAGAAATTGAGCAAATGAATATTCTACAGCTAAGAATTAAGGAAGTATTTGGAAGTGATATAAATATTAAGAGAATAATTAAAACAGCAGTTAATAAGTATAGGTCTTCTTATCCTCGAATAGAGAAGATAATAAATACCGTTGCGCCAAAGGTGCTCATAGCGGTGAATGCTTATAATTTTTATAATAAAATATTTTTGGAAATAGCAAATAATAAAGAGATTCCTAGCATTGAATTACAACATGGTGCATTTGGATCAGAACATATTGTTTATAATTACCCTAAAGCAATAAATCCTATCTCATTTCCGAAATACTTTTTTGCATGGGGCAATTATTGGCATCAGAATGCAGCCTTGCCCGAGCAAACAAAAATTGTGAATACAGGTTTTCCTTATATTAACGATAAGCAATTAGAAATTAGCAAATCGCTAAAACAGCAAGAGAATAATATATTGGTATTGTCGCAATGGACAATTGGTTTTGAATTAATGAATTATATTAATGATTTTGCCAAACAGGCCACCGAATATAATTTTATAGTAAAATTGCACCCCTTGGAATTTGATGCATTAGATAAATTTAAGAGTATTTCTAAATACGATAATATTACATTTATCACCAGCGAAAAGACTGTTTATGAACTTTTTGCAGAATGTAAAACCCAAATTGGAGTATATTCTACAGCATTGGTTGAGGGCTTGGCGTTCAACCTACGCAGCATGATTATTCCCCTGGAGGCTTATAAAACATACTCCGACCTTATAGACAGTGGTAATATGTACTTGGTAGAGAACTATAGCGATTTTCAGAAAACCATAAAAATCAATAATAAGGAAGTAGAAATAAAAAATATTTGGGAAGAGAATGCTTTGCAGCGAATTAAAGATGAAGTAGAAGGGTTTATGTAATCAGTCTTCAGTGGGGAGACTACTGCCAGCTTTCACAGAGTTTGCAAGAGCTAGAACAAGATTGCTTCAGTCGTACCTCCCCTTCGGCAAAAGCTCAGGGCAGCGCCCTCGCAAAGTTGTTGCTTCGGAGGGGGATTAAACGATAAATAAAAAGTAGAAAATT
>JAOZSY010000169.1 GCA_029939445.1 Bacteroidales bacterium | reverse complement strand
AAGATTCGTATTTAGAATTTTCTACAAACACTACCCACGTTTTACCCATTGGGTTGTTAGAGGAGCCACCTTCTCTGTTAATAATAAGCTTTCTTACTGAAATATTACCATATATATCTTCTACATTAATAGAAATTTCGGTCTTATTTTTTATAGAAATATGAGCTGAAAATTCAGGATTATTATTAGCAGGAAGATAACTAGCCGTTAAACCATCTATTGTAATGCTCGCAATTAAACTCTCATCAAATATTGTTCCTTGAATATACAATGGAACATCTTCTCCTTCTGGATAAATTTGACCATCTTCTGAAACCATAGGCTGAATCAATTGTATATCTGGCAATCCAACTTCAGTAAATAATATCTGATATATTTCTGTCCTAACATTATCATAAATATCAGAACAAACAAAAACTACTTCTGTTTTACCTACAATATTTATATCTACAAAAAACTCATTCTTTTTAGAAGTAGAATCAAAAGCTATATCAACTCCATTAATAGTAAAACTTTTAATAGGGCTTACATCATTAACTCTCCCTGTAAATTTCTGGGTTTCAGTCCCCTTAATAATTTGTAACTGCTTTATTTCATTAAGAAATGGCTCACTAACAATAATTACTGGCTTATCATCTTCTCTTTTTAATTCAAAAAGCTTAATATGAGCAGCAGCCAACATAGTTACAGCAGCTTCTTCTTGTAAATTCAGTTCATCAAGCTTTTCATAATCCGCAATAGCGTTATCCAAATCGCGCATTGCAACTAAAGCTTCTGCTCTTTTAAAATATGCTTGATAGTAACTTTGATCTAATTCAATAACTTTAGAATAATCTGTAACAGCAGGGATATGCTGATTGAAAGCAGTATAACTTAATGCACGCTCGTAATAAACGTCCTTAATATAATCTTCGTTAGGATATAAAAGTATTATTTGTGAAAGATCATTAATAGCACTCATATAATCCATCTTTTTATGGTACGTTTTAGAACGTATCCAGTAAGCATCCTTAGATTTCTTATCATATCTTAGAGCAGAATTAGCTGAGGCCAATGCTTCATCATATTTATTCTGATAATAATATGCATTTGCTTTGCCTATATGACCCTTTACAATATTCTCATCCTTGTCAATTGCTTTTTCGTAATATTGTTCTGCTTCATTATACTCTTTTACTGCAAATAGCATCTCTGCTCTATCATAATAGGTCTCATAGTTCTTTTTAATATCCATTGCTATTACAGCATTTTCAAGAGCCTCTTTATCTAAACCAAGGTAATGTAACGACATGATTTTTACATGATATGAACCCAAATTCTTTTTATCTTGAGCTATTGCCAATTCAGAATTTTTAATTGCTCTTTTATACTCTTTTAATTCTAAACTAAGTTCCGCAGCTCTAAGATGATAAATCTCTTCCTTTGGTTCTAAAGTTCCAGCACGCTCATAATCTGTTAACGCTTCCGAAACATTACTAATTTTTACATAAGCCTCAGCTCTAGCTACATAAGAATCAACATAATTAGGATCTATATCTAACGACTTAGTATAATTGTCTATAGCATCTTGCATTTTACCATTTTCGGCAAATGTTTGACCTGTTTTATAAAATTTCTTAGCACTTTGACCAAAAGTAACTGCTGAAATTAATAAAAGCATAAATAATAAAGAGTACGTTCGTTTCATAGCATCTGGTTTTAAAATTGTTTTTTATGTATTGCAAATGCAAATATAGTAATAATTACAAGCAATGTCAATTAATGACGATACAAACTACTAAAAATTACAATAAAAGGGCATAAATACGCATTTCATATACCTAAAAATAGGTATATCGCTTATAAAAAAAACTCAATAACTATAGAATTACGAGCTTTTATTATTTTTATATACTTATACGGTTAAGATTAATGGACTAGTGTGCCTACTTTTTCCCCAGCAACAACTTTTGACAGTTCACTTTCTTTATTCATATCAAAAACATAAATTGGAAGATTATTCTCCTCACAAAGCGTAAAAGAAGTCAAGTCCATTATTGCAAGTTTTTTTTCGTATGCCTCTTTAAATGTAATGGTCTCATACTTAATAGCATCACTATATTTCTCAGGATCTTTATCATAAACTCCATCCACACGAGTACCTTTAAGAATAATATCTGCTTCAATTTCAATTGCCCTTAAAGCACTTGCTGTATCGGTAGTAAAAAACGGATTTCCTGTTCCTCCACTTATAATCACAATTTTACCTTGATCCATATATTCATTGGCACGTTTTCGGCTCATTCGTTCCGAAATAGGGTCTATTTCTAAGCCTCCAAGTAGCTTTGTAGACATACCAGCCTTTTCCAAAGCACCCTGCAATGCCATAGAATTTATTACTGTAGCAAGCATTCCCATATAATCTCCTTGTACTCTATCCATTCCTTGGCTAGCGCCACTGAGTCCTCGGTATATATTTCCTCCACCAATAACTATGGATATTTTTACCCCTGTGTCAAAAGCTAACTTTATTTCTTTAGAATACTGCTCAAGTCTTTTAGGGTCAACACCAAACTGCTGTTCTCCCATAAGAGCCTCTCCACTTAACTTCAAAAGAATCTTTTTATATTTCATATTTTTATATTTTTAATGGTCATACCTGTCTGCCGAGCAAAATTAGATATAATTACTAAATTAAGAACATAAAAAAACCACCAAGTAATTATTACTTGATGGTTTTATATATTTTACTACGTTTAAAGAATTATAAAGCTAATCTGAAAAATTCAGTAGCAGTAAGTTCTTTATCTGCATTCTTAAAATACTGATCAATAGAAATTTTATTGTCATGAAGATATGCTTGAGCTAAAAGAGTATTTTCTTTATAGAATTTATTCAATTTACCCATTGCAATTTTCTCAATAAGATTTTCTGGCTTTCCTTCTTTACGAGCTTGATCTTTTCCAATTTCAATCTCATTCTCAATAATTTTAGGATCAACACCGTCTTTATTAAGAGCAACAGGAGCCATAGCTGCAATTTGCATATTTACATTCTTGCCTATAGCGTCAATGTCAGTAACATCGGCTTTATTAACTCCCATGATAGTAGCTAACCTATTACCTGGATGAATATAAGCAAATACTTTAGCAGCAGAAATAGTTTTGAAATCAACAATTTCAATTTTCTCACCAATCTTTCCTAATTGTTCAAGGATTAATTCGCTTATTTTCTGACCATTAAGTTCAGTATTAGAAAGAGTTTCTACGTCTGTAATTTTACCTTCAATAGCTACATTAGCAATAGAAGTTACAAAATTAACAAAATCATCATTCTTAGCAACAAAATCAGTTTCGCAGCTAATACGAACAACGGCAGCAAAAGTAGCATCAGTAGATACTTTAGCAATAATTACACCTTCAACAGCATTACGATCAGCACGCTTTTCAGCAACTTTTTGTCCATTTTTACGAAGGATTTTAATTGCTTCTTCTTGATTACCTTCAGCTTCTGTTAAAGCCTTT
This sequence comes from Bacteroidales bacterium, assembly GCA_029939445.1. GTDB lineage: Bacteria > Bacteroidota > Bacteroidia > Bacteroidales > UBA1556 > UBA6267. The sequence goes on along the minus strand of JAOZSY010000169.1, from coordinate 2,352 downwards.
TTGCAGTCCATCATTCCTGCACCCGTTTTTTTACGAAGTGCATTTACTTCAGTAGCAGTTATTTTCATAATATATTATATATTAAAATCGTTTATCAAATATAAAAAGGATTAAGCCTCTTCAGACTTAGCCTCAGTTTTAGCTTTTGCAGCTTCTTCCTTTGCAAGTTTTGTTGCTTCAGCTTTTGCTTGCTTCTGACGATCAGCTTCTGCTTGCTCACTAGCACGTTTTTCACGCTCTAGTTTACGCTCAGCTACTCCTTCTTCAATAGCAGTACACATTACGTCTACAATTAAAGAAATAGATCTTGTTGCGTCATCATTTGATGGAATTACAAAATCAATATCCTTAGGATTTGAGTTTGTATCAACCATAGCAAAAATTGGAATATTTAATTTTCTAGCTTCAGAAACAGCAATATTTTCTTTAACAACATCAACAATAAATAATGCTGAAGGAAGACGAGTAAGGTCTGAAATACTTCCAAAGTTACTCTCTAATTTTGCTCTTTCACGTGCTAATTGAAGACGCTCACGCTTAGATAAGTTATCATAAGCAGGCTCTTTCATCAATTTATCAATAGCACTCATTTTCTTTACTGCTTTACGAATAGTAGCAAAATTTGTAAGCATACCACCTGGCCAACGGTTTGTAGCATATGGCATACCAGTTTTTGAAACTCTATCAGCAACGATATCCTTAGCTTGCTTCTTAGTAGCAACAAAAAGGATTTTCTTTCCTGACTTTGCAACTTGCTTTGCAGCAGCAGCAGCAGTTTCTAAAAGAACGCTAGTTTTATGAAGGTCGATAATGTGAATACCACCTTTTTCCATATGAATATATGGAGCCATATTTGGATTCCACTTACGCTTTAAGTGACCAAAATGTACACCTGCATCTAACAGGGTATCAAAATTAATTTTTGACATAATTATTTATTTAAATTTGTTTACATTCTGCATAATCATCAACCACTGAGTAGCCTTTTCTTAAATAAGAAAAGAGTCTCAACAGTTTAGATACTAAACAAAATACTAAAATATTAACGTTTCGAGAATTGGAATTTCTTACGTGCTTTTGGTTGACCTGGCTTCTTACGCTCAACCATACGTGGGTCACGACGCATTAAACCATCAGCTTTAAGTACTGGGCGATATTCCTCATCAATTTGAACTAGAGCACGAGATATTGCTAAACGCATAGCTTCTGCTTGTCCTTTGATTCCGCCACCACCAAGATTAACTTTAACATCATATTTGCCTACTGTATCAGTGCAAGAAAATGCCTGAGTAGCAATATATTGTAAAGTACCTGTTGTAAAGTAATCATTTAAATCACGTTTATTAACAGTGATTTTTCCAGAACCTTCGCTCATATATATACGAGCAACGGCTGTTTTTCTACGTCCTATTACATTAATTACTTCCATGGTTATTTAAGATCATTAAGGTTCAACAATTGTGGTTTTTGAGCTTCGTGTTTATGCTCTGTTCCAGCATAGATAAAAGCATTGCGAAATAATTGGGCTCCCAATTTATTCTTTGGCAACATACCTTTAATTGCTCTTTCGACAACAGCAGTTGGCTTTTTAGCTAACACCTCTATTGGTGTAGCAAAACGCTGCCCTCCTGGGTATCCAGTGTGACGCACATATTGCTTATCTGTCATTTTTTTGCCCGTCAATACAATTTTTTCTGCATTGATAATAATTACGTTATCACCACAATCTACGTGTGGAGTAAAGTCTACTTTGTGCTTACCTCTTAATAAAAAAGCAGCTTTTGAAGCCAAACGACCTAAAGTAGCACCTTCTGCATCAAGAATTACCCAGTTCTTATGAACGGTATTCTTATTAGCAGAAATGGTTTTATAACTTAAAGTATTCATAGTTATTTATTTCTAAAAAAATATTAATAAAAAGCCTTTTTACTATGAGTAACTAACAATTCTCAAAATAAAAAAGACAAACAAAGCTTATAAAAATCACTGTTTTGGGCAAAAAGTCATCGGCAGTCACCTCACCATAGGCAACATCTTTCTCTAATTCCGATTATAAAACAGCTCTAAAAATAAGCTAACTCCCTCAAATACAGAATAATTAACCTATTCCTGATTTTCGGGCTGCAAAAGTAATATTATTTTATTTAATAGACAAGGTTTTTATATGCCAAATTGAATAAAAAATGAAGAAAACCACGAATTCTAATTATATCATTACAACTATTGAGAACATTATTTTTTACTCAAAAAAGAAATAAAAAAATACAAACAATATTTCAGCTATGAAAAACAAAAATCATATCTTTGTGCATTATTAAAAAAACGAAATCATATTTTGGGCAATATCAATAT
>JAOZSY010000412.1 GCA_029939445.1 Bacteroidales bacterium | reverse complement strand
TATTATGAATACTGATATTAAGACAGATTGGGCCTTAATGAGTGATAGTGCTTTAAGTGCTTTGATTGGTGCATTTATTAAGCATCATCGATTAAATCAAAATAAGACTCAGCAAGAGGTTTCTGATGCGGCAAATATTAGTCGTTCTACAATGAGTTTAATAGAGAAAGGTGAGAAGGTAATGCTGAGTAGTTTAATTCGGGTTTTGCGAGTATTGGATTTGCTTTACATTATGGAAGTATTTAAGGTTTCTTCAGAAATTAGTCCCATAGAATATGCTAAGCTCCAAAAGAAGAAGAAAAAGCAACGAGCTAGGTTAAAGAAAATGGTAAACGATAAAGAAGATATAGGATGGTAGATGTAGCTGATGTAAAAATATGGGGTAAGGATGTAGGTGTTATTCGTTGGAATGAGAATACGCATTTAGCAAGTTTCCAATATTATAAGGAGTTTCTTAGTATTGGTTGGAATTTGTCTCCAATAAAAATGCCTATTAGTAATGGGGATCGTATTTATCAATTTCCTGAATTACGTACTAATAGAGATGGCGAAGATACATTTAAGGGATTACCAGGACTAATATCTGATGCGCTTCCTGATAAATATGGAAATCAATTAATAAACGCATGGTTGGTTCAGAATGGTCGTATTGAGGGAAGTATGAATCCTGTAGAACAATTATGTTTTATTGGAACAAGAGGTATGGGGGCACTTGAATTTGCACCTTCAATACTTAATGCTGAGGGAAATATTTTTACTGTTGAAATTGATAGTTTGGTTGATGCTGCTAAAAACATGCTTTCAAATAAAACATTATTTAATACAAATTTAGGTGGAGATGAGGAAAAAGCATTGCATGAAATAGTAACCATCGGTACCTCGGCAGGTGGAGCTCGCCCCAAAGCTGTAATTGCATATAATAAAGAAACCAAGGAAGTAAGGTCAGGTCAAAGTAGTGCACCAATAGGGTTTGAGCATTGGCTTCTTAAATTGGATGGTGTAAGTGATGCGCAATTTGGATATTCACAAGGATGGGGTAGAGTGGAATATACCTATTATTTAATGGCAAAGGAATGTGGCATAAATATGATGGAAAGCCGTTTGTTAGAAGAGAATGGTAGAGCCCATTTTATGACAAAACGATTTGATAGAGAGGGGAATAATACAAAGTATCATATTCAAACCTTATGTGGAATCCAACATTATGATTATAATAATATGTTTGCTTATAGCTACGAACAATTGTTTCAAACTATGCGTAAATTGAGATTAACTTATCCAGAGGCTGAACAAATGTTTAGGAGGATGGTATTTAATGTATTGGCAACTAATTGTGATGATCATACTAAGAATTTTTCATTTAGAATGAAGCAAGGGCATAATTGGGAATTATCGCCTGCATATGATGTTTGTTATGCCTATAATCCTAGTAATATGTGGCTAAATCAGCAAACACTAAGTGTTAATGGAAAGCGGAAAAATATTACTAAAGATGATTTGCTACTTCTAGCACAGACCAATAATATTGAAAAAGGAGAGCAAATAATTAATCAAATAAATAAAATAGTTAATAGTTGGAATGATTTTGCTTTGCTAAATAAAGTAAATGATAAATTAAGAAAAACTATTCAAAAGAACTTGCATACTGTATGATGTTTTTTGAGTAATTTTTGAAAATCTATGTAAATAATTTGAGAAAACCCTTTGAGGGTTTTCTTTTTTTTTGAGCAATAATTTTCTTCATAAAATTACTCCGACATAAAATGCGGGATGTGAAT
>JAOZSY010000002.1:24440-47073 GCA_029939445.1 Bacteroidales bacterium | reverse complement strand
TAAAGTATGTATGACAAACATTATATTAACTGCGTTAAGCAGATATAAACAAATCGTTTTGCGATTGTTTATAGCACTAAAAGGAACTTTAATTGGTAGGAATAATATCGAATCCAATTGGAGCAAAAATAAGTATAGGTATAAGAAAAGGGTGACGTAATAATGCCCATTTAAACTAGGCGTTATGCCTATTTTTCGGCAAAAAAATAGCCCAACGAATAAAAATAATTCGTTGGGCTATCAGAAGTGGGACCACCTGGACTTGAACCAGGGACACACGGATTTTCAGTCCGATGCTCTACCAACTGAGCTATGATCCCTTATAGCTAGTTAAGCGGCTGCAAAGATAATATCTTTTTGCTATGTTAGGACAATTAATCATTAAAAAATATTTATTTTTTAATACAAAATTTATTGTCTCTGTAAATCAGCCTGTTGTAATAATTGATAATACAATATTTTTATTTTATCGTTGCTTATATTACTTACTTTTGTGCAAATTAATAAAGTAGATGATAAGATTAATTCTCGATTTTGGGAATACTTTCCAGAAATGTGCAATTTTTAGTGATGAAAAGATGATTTCTTTTCAGAGGTTTGAGAGTATAAATAGAAGTGATATTTTGAATTTTGTTAAGGAATATCCAAATATTGATTCTTGCATCCTTTCGTCAGTAATTCATACCTCTTCTGAAATAGTAGATTTCTTAAATAAGGAATTTGATTTTATAGAGCTTAGCGATAAAACGCCATTGCCAATCTTAAATAAATACCAATCTCCTCAAACATTGGGGAAAGATAGATTGGCTGCGGCGGTTGCAGTTGAGTATTTAGGTCAAGGGTATAATGCTTTATCAATTGATATAGGAACTGCTATAAAATTTGATTTTGTAAATAAAAAGAAAGAATATATAGGAGGAAGTATCTCTCCAGGATTATATTTAAGATTTAAATCTTTACATACTTTTACTGCAAAATTACCGTTAGTGGATTATAATAATTTCCATGCTCTGATAGGTTCTGATACCGAGACATCAATATTATCAGGGGTTATGAACGGTACAATAGCCGAAATTAATTCTTTTATTGAGGAGTATAAAAGTGAATATATCGACCTGAAAATATTTATAACAGGTGGTGAAAGTATTTATTTTGAAAGTTACTTAAAAAGTGACATATTTGCGGTTTCAAATTTAGTCTTGATAGGCTTAAACGAAATATTAAAGTTTAATGAATAAGAGTTCAGATTATAAGTCAGTTACGATGGTTAGTATTTTATTACTACTAGTAACTTTTACAGCTATTGGCCAAGTAAAATTGGAGTCTCCGTACTCTAGATTTGGTCTTGGGGATATAAATCACGGTTATAATGTGTATCAATCTTCATTGGGCGGTGCTTCATATGGAATAATAGACCCATACAGAATTAGCTCAATTAATCCAGCCTCGTACGCAAAGATTGATACGGGTAGCTTTGTTTTCAATGCAGCCTTTGATGGTGCTTTTATGGAATCTAGAACAACAAATGAAAGTACTACTTCCAATTATTTTAATATGAATTATTTTAATGTAGCATTCCCTATTACTGGGTGGTGGCGTACTAGTATGGGTCTGCTTCCATATTCTACAGTTGGTTATGACCTTAATAGCTATACTCAGGTTGATTCAATTGGAGATGTTAGATTAGGATATATTGGTGATGGTGGTATTACAGAAGTATACTGGGGTAATGCATTTAATATCTTTAAAGGATTATCTGTTGGTGTAAATACATCATTTTTATTTGGTGGAGTTAATCTAGCTCAAGAGAGTGAACTTCTAGATATTTCATTAGCATTTAAATATAGGGTTAAAAGCACTACTGATTTGAGAGCCTTTCATTTTGATTTCGGGATACAGTATGATACAAAATTTGGAAAAAATGAAGACTATTTTCTAGGATTAGGCTTCGTATATTCTCCAGAGCAGTCATTATTGGGCAAAGGGAGTTCTATTGGAATTACATACACTGGTGGTGGTGAAGGCTTTGAATATGTTAAAGACACAATATTTTTAGTAGATAATGGTAGTGGAAGTATAGTAATTCCTCTAAAAATAGGTGGTGGTTTTAGTATTGGTAAAACTGATAAATGGATGTTTGCCTTTGATGTTACATTTGATGAGTATAGCAGGTTTAAGATTTTAAATGGAGAGAAAGAATTTTCTAATAGTTTAAGATATAATGTTGGTGGCCAGTATTACGTTGGTAGCTATGCGTTGAACTTTGGCGCAAATTATAATAACTCATATTTGACACTTAACGAAACTGATATAAATGAGTTTGGCATAAGTCTTGGATTAGGGTTTCCACTTAAGAGTACTAAAACTATGATCTCATATATTGATTTGGCAGTGGAAGCTGGGCGTAGAGGAACAACAGACAAAAACCTTATAGAGCAAGATTTTATAAAAGTAAAATTAGGTATTAATATTAGGAATACATGGTTTAGAAGACCAAAATATTTATAGATAAACAATAAATTATGAATAAATTGAAATTAGTAATTGCAAGTTTTGCAATGTTGATATTTTTTAGTGTAAATGCACAAGATGCAAATACTACTTCTACTACAGAGACTCAAAACAGATTTGAAGTTAATAGAAGTAAATTGGCAGGCAAGTATGGTGCTGATAGTGTTAAGTGTGTAATGGAATTGAGTTTATATAGAGAATTCTATAAGCAGTGGAAAGCTAGTAAATATAAAGAAGAAAGTTTAGTAGAGCAATCATTAAAATCATGGTCTTATTGTTTTCATGCGGCTCCAATTGCAAGTTTGAATATGTATATCCATGGCGAGAGAATAGCTCGTTATTATATAGGAGTTAATAAAGATAATCCTGAGGTTAAAAAAGCCTGGATTGATACTCTTATGATGGTTTATGACCAGAGAATAGAATACTTTGGTGACAATAAAAAATCTCCTGAAGGTATTTTACTAGGTCGTAAGGCTCAAGCTTGTTTAAAGTATGAAAAAGATAGTTCTCAGTTATACTATCCAGCTTTCAGAAAATCTTTTGAGATGATGGGTAACCAATCAGAAGAGCTGACTTTATATTACTATTTTATTGCAAGTATATATTATGTTAAGCAAACTGGTGCTGAGCGTGATTTAATTCTTGAAAATTATGTGGAAATACAAGATGTTATACAGTATAACTTAGTTCTTAATGCTGATAATGCTAAGGAACATTCACGTTATGAGAAGGTTTCTAATAATATAGAGAAGAATGTGAAGAAATTTGCAAGTTGTGAGAAACTTATACAACTTTATGGACCAAAATTAGAAGCTAATCCTGATGATCTAAAATTAGCAAAAAACATTGTAAAGTTCTTTGAATCGCGAAGATGTACTAAGAATGATACTAATGATACTTATTTTAATGCTTTGGCAAAAGTTCATGCTGCCGAACCAACACCAGAATCTGCCCTATCAATGGGTAGCATGGCTTTGGGTAGAGGCGATGAAGTTAAAGCGCAAGCTTATCTTGAAGAGGCAACAAAAACTCTTTCTGACTCTAATGCATTGAAAAAAGGCTCAGCTTATTTATTACTTGCTGAGGTTTATCGTTCAAGAGGAATGTCAGGTGCATCTCGTTCTGCCGCATATAGTGTTCTTAAATATAAGCCTTCAGAAGGAATGGCATATATTATTATTGGAGACTTATATACTAGCTCTGCAGCAAAATGTACTACCAAAGGATTAAGGATTTCTTATTGGGCAGCGTATGACAAATATGTGCAGGCATTAAATATCTCAAAAGATGAGAAAATTAAGAGTATAGCTCGTAAAAAAATGGCTGTTATTAAGAAAAGCTTTCCTGAAAATCAAGACCTATTTATGAGAAACCTTAAAGAAGGACAAGATATTAAAGTTGAGTGTTGGATTAATGAAAACACTAAAGTTCGTGCAAGATAGTATGCATTACAACTGTACTTATAGAGGATATAAATAAATAATATAAATAGGAATAAAGAAATTTATTCCTATTTTTTTATCTACTTAGCAGTAAATGATTAATTTTACACAAATTATTTTAAGAAAATGATAAACAATCTGTTTTTTCGGGGAAATATCAAATTTGCGTATATGCTTATTATTGCATTAATTTCAATTAGTTGTGAAAATGATATTGCAGTAGTAAATTCTCTAACAGTTGACGAAACAACTCCCATAGAATCATCATATAATGTGGAGATGAATTATACAGATTCAGGGAAGAATGTTATGACAATGCATAGCCCTGAAGTGCATAGGTATCCAACAGAAGAAGAATATCTTGAAATGCCTAAAGGAATGAAGATGGTGTTTTATGATGATGATGGTAAGGTGAAATCGGACCTTAAGTCAGAATATGCTATCAATTTTGTTGATAAGAAGATAATGGAAGCTAGAATTAATGTAGTAGCAACAAATAAAAAGGGTGATAAGCTATTTACAGAATTGCTAACTTGGGATCAGAATAAAAAAACCATTCATACGGATGTGCCAGTTAGGGTAATTCAAGATGGGAAAACACTATTTGGGGATGGACTTATTGCTGATGAAACTTTTACAGATTATGAGATAATAAATCCTCATGGGGAATTTGATATTGAATCGGATAATGATAATGAAGTAAAAGAGGATAAACCTACCTCAAATACAACAAAGAAATCTAATACGAAAAAACAAAAGACTAAGAAAAAAGAAAAATCTAATGAAGAAGAGGAATTTGGTGATTTCGATTCTTATTAAATAGAATTATGAGCAGCATTGTAGTAATTATTATTGTAAGTATTATATTTTCAGCCTTTTTTTCAGGCATTGAAATAGCCTTTGTTTCGGCTAATAAACTGAAAATAGAACTTGACAAAAGCAGGAATAAAATTGCTGGTAAGATACTTTCATGGTTTAACCTGAGAGACGCAAAATTTATTGCGATGCTACTATTGGGGAATAATATTTCCTTAGTTGTATATGGAATGTATATGGAAGAGTTTTTGAGCCCAAGGACCTTAGCTATTCTTCCCGATTTTATGCAAAATAATGTTATTATCTTATTAATAAATACAATAATATCAACAGCTATTATCTTAATTTTCGCGGAGTTTTTTCCTAAAGCGACCTTTAGATTAATCTCTAACCGCATGATGGAGTTATTTAGTGTTCCACTTCTAATTATTTACTATTTAATGTCGCCAATAGTTATGGCTTTTATTAAAATTTCGGAGTTTATTCTAAAGAGTATTTTTGGAGAAGATATTTCTAATCAAACATATAAGTTTTCTACCATAGACTTTGATCATTATATTGAAGAATTTAAAGGAGGAAATGTAACAGAAAATGATGAAATAGAAACTGATTTGCAAATTTTTCAGAATGCAATAGATTTCAAAACGACAAAGATACGTGAGTGCATGGAGCCGCGAGCAGAAGTAAAGGGTATTGAAAAGAGTAGTAGCATCAGTGAGCTTAAAGATGCGTATAGAGAAACGGGGCATTCTAAAATGATTATTTTCGAGAATGATATTGATAATATTATTGGGTATGTACATGCCTACGACCTTGTTCGTAGTCCCAATAGTATAGCTTCGATACTACGTAATGTTGATTTTATACCTGAAACAATGCCCGCTAATAAAATGCTAAATAAAATGATTAGCAGCAATAGCAGTATTGCTGTGGTTTTGGATGAATTTGGAGGCACTGCAGGTATCGTAACCATGGAAGATTTAATGGAAGAAATATTTGGAGAAATAGAAGATGAGTTCGATAAGGAAGAACTAATTGAAAAGAAAATTGAGAAGGGTATTTTTGTATTTTCTACACGAATTGAAATTGATTATTTGAATGAAAATTATGACTTTGATTTCCCTATTTCTGAAGAATATGAAACATTAGGAGGCTTAATCACCTCTGTACACGAAAATATTCCGCAAATAGGAGAAGTGGTAATATTCCAAAATTACTCCTTTGAAATAATAAAAGCAAGTAATGCTAAAGTAGAAACAGTAAAGTTACACGTCTTGTAATAATGTTAATAAGCGTTAAATCAGCACTATAACCTACTGATGCTCTCGGTAGATATCTCTTGAAACTTTATTTTTAAATTTTATAATTTGTCCGTACATTTGCCAACTTATATTAAATAATAGATAATGGCAGCAATAGGAAAAATTAGAGAAAAATCAGGATTATTATTAGCAATAATCGGCTTAGCATTAGCGGCTTTTGTTTTAGGTGATTTATTTAAAAACTTAGGAAAAAGCAATAATGTTGATAGGGATAAAATTGCCCTGATTAATGGAGAAAAAGTTGGAGTACAAGACTTTAATAGAAAGGTTAGTCAGCAAACTGATTTGTTTGTACAAAGGAATAAAAGAAATCCAACGACAGAAGAATCATATGTAATAACTATAAGTGAGTGGAATAGAACAAAAAGAGAAGTTATTATGCGTCAGCAAATGACAGAACTTGGTCTTCTTCAATCAATAGGTAATATGAAGCCTCAAATTTCAATGGATGAGTTTATGAGTAATATCTATAGCTTAACTCCAAACAGAGAAGTAGTAAGATTTTTTACAGGAGATTATAATGGGCAGATTGCTCAAGATCAAGTAAAAGGTTTTTTCGATTTCGTAGAAAGAGGTGTTAATAGTGAGAATGCTGAAGAAAGAAGTAAAGCTTTAGAGTATAAAAGTCAATGGGAGTTGTTCAAGGGTGGCTTAAAGGACGTGCTTATGGAAACTAAGTATAATAACCTTATAGTAAAAGCATACTACTTACCAAAAGCTCTTGCAGATGCAGATTTTGATGATAATAGCGTTAGCAATCAAGTAGCTTACTTTGGTGTTTCGTATAAGAATGTTACTGATGAAGAAGCTACTGTAACTGATGCGGATTATCAGAAATATTATGATGCACATAAAACTGAATATGAAGAGGATATAGCTTCTCGTAAGATTGATTATGTATCGTGGGTTGTACGTCCAAGTAATAAAGATATTGTTGACTTGCGTCAGCAAATAGAAGATTATTATAAAGATTTAGAGTCTGCTGAGAAAAGAGATGTTCAGTATCTTGTAAACCGCGTTGGTGACAATAGATATGATAGCATTTGGATAGCTAAAGATTCCTTATCAGTTTATATTGATTCAGCTGCGTTTGCTTATGAGGCAGGAACTGTATTAGGCCCTTGGGAAGAAAATACAGCTTATCATATTGCAAGAATTATGGATAAGGATATGCGTCCTGATTCTATGAGAGCAAGCCAAATCTTAATATCTTATGCTGGTGCATACGGTGGGCAGGGAGTTACTAGAACAAAAATAGGAGCCCGTGCTTTAGCTGATAGTATTAAAGGAGCTATTAGTAAGGATAAAAGTGCTTTCGAGGCTTTATTGGTAAAATCTGATGATCCTAATGCTGTTCAAACAAAAGGCGATTTTGGTTGGTTTAAAGATGGTGCAATGTTATTTGAGATAAATGATGCTTGTATTAATGGTAATATTGGTGATGTAGTAGTTGTGGAAACAACTATTGGATTTAGTGTAATTCGAGTTGATGATAAACTTGAAAATACACCAAAGATTAGAGTTGCTCAAATAGACCTACCAATTGTATTCTCTCAGGAAACTTTTAATGAAGCTTATAGTAAAGCAATAAAATTTGCTGCTGTAAATAGAACTTATGAAGCTTTTGATACTGCATCTGCAAATATGGGATTAGGTGTTATGAAAAGCAAATATATTTCTGATTTAGCTGGTGGAATCTTAGGTTTGAAAAACTCTCGCGATGTTGTTAAATGGATGTTTAATTCAGAGACTAATGTTGGTGATGTTTCAAATGTTTTTGATTTTGAAGATAAAGTTATAGTTGCCGTTCTTACGGAAGCTCGCCCTGAAGGGATTAAAACTCTTGATGAGGTAAAAGATATTATTAAGCCACTTGTAGAAAGAGATGTTAAAGCACGTATTTTGATGGAAAAGACTGCCGGTGTTAAGAGTCTTTCTCAGGCTACAGAGTTTAACTCTTCAATAGATACTGCATTTGTTTCTTTTGCAACATATAGCTTACCTAAATATGCTCCAGAGCCTTGTGTTACTGGTCGTTTTGCTAGTGCTGCTGCAGGGCAGCTTCAAGGTCCTATAAAAGGGATGCAAGGAGTTTACTTCTTCAAAGTATTAGTAAAAGGTTCAACTCCTGAGTCTAAAGATATTCAGTATATGCAACAGCGAAGTGCAAGTGTATTTGCTCAAAGTGTATACCCAAATCAAAGAGATCCACAAAAAGTTAGTTCATATACTCCTTTGGAGGAAAATACTGAAATGGAAAACAATATGTTTTTCTTTTATTAGAAAATTGTGAAAATATTTTAAAAAAGGGGATTGTCGTATGGCTGTCCCCTTTTTTTATTTTATATGATTATATATAACTAGATACTATGAAGAAGATTGTTTTTGCAACAAATAACGATCATAAGCTAGAAGAGGTGAGAGATAAACTATCTTCTCAATACGAAATTCTAAGCCTTAAGGATATAAACTGCCATGATGATATTCCAGAAACCGCGAATACATTTACAGGAAATGCAGAGCAAAAAGCTGTATGGGTACTTGAAAAGTACGGTTATGATTGTTTTGCCGACGATTCAGGGATAGAAATAGAGGCTTTAGATAACCGACCAGGAGTATTTTCTGCTCGATATGCTGGAGAAAACTGTTCTTTTGATGATAATAATAATAAAGTTTTACAGGAATTGGAAGGTGTAGAAAATAGAAAAGCTACATTTTCAACAACAATTTGTCTTAAATTAAAAGGAAAAACTCATTTTTTTGTTGGTGATATTGTTGGTGATATTATTAGTGATTATCAGGGGGATAAAGGTTTTGGTTACGACCCTATATTTGTTCCTAAGGGTTATGATAGGAGTTTTGCACAAATGTCACTAGAAGAAAAAAATAAAATAAGTCACAGAGCAATTGCAGTAGAAAAAATGTGGAATTTTCTTAATAAAATGTAGTTAACAAAAATTGCTACTTTTGTTTAAGTATTAATGCCAATAATTAATACATTTGTACTTTATAGCTATAATATAATAATATCGTTTATGACAAAGACAGCCATAGAGAATTTATTTTTAAATTTTGAGGATAAGAAGATTCTTATTATAGGTGACGTGATGGTTGATGCATATCTTATGGGTAGCGTTGATCGTATTTCGCCAGAAGCACCAGTACCTGTTGTATCAGTAGAAGGCAGAAGTAGTAAAATGGGTGGAGCCGCTAATGTTGCTTTAAATGTTAGAGCTTTAGGTGCAAAGCCATTTTTATGTTCTGTAATTGGTAGCGATGCTAGGGGTGATGAATTTATTGGTCTTCTTGCAAAGCGTAAAATGAGCAATAAAGGTATTGTTAGAAGTAAAAGTAGACCCACCACAACTAAGTTTCGTGTTATTGGAAATAATGTTCAGATGCTAAGAGTTGATGAGGAAGTTGAGTATTATATTAATAGAAACGAAGAAAAAGAATTATTAAATCATATAAATAATATTGTTATCGAAGAAAAAATTGATGCAATAATATTTGAGGATTATGACAAAGGGAGTATAACTCCAACACTTATAAAAGCAGTTGTTAAGCTTGCCAAGAAGAAAAATATTATTATTACTGTTGATCCTAAAAAACGTAATTTTAATAGTTTCAGGAATTTAACTTTATTAAAACCAAATTTTAAAGAGCTTAAGGATGGTTGCGATATTGAGCTAGAGAATGGTGATATACCAGCAATTAGAGATGCCGCTATGAACTTACTTAGAACTAATAATCTTGAAGTAGTAATGGTTACTCTTTCTGAACATGGTATTCTAATATGCGAAAGAAACCTTCAGACTCATATTCCGGCTATAGTACGTAATATTGCTGATGTTTCTGGAGCAGGTGATACTGTGATATCAGTGCTAACCCTAGGCTTATCTGCTGGACTTAAGGCTGTAGATGCAGCCAAGCTTTCAAATCTTGCCGGTGGTTTAGTTTGTGAGCAAGTTGGAGTTTCTCCAATTGATAAGAGAAAACTAAAGGAAGAATCAATAAATATTTTAAAGTATTAAGCACAAATAGTGAAATATATATTTAGCTTTTCTATAATTATTCTGCTTACATTATTTGCATGTAGCAGCAAGAATATGAGCCAACGCGAAGAAAATGTGTTTAAGCAATCATATCAGCAATTACTGATTCCAACCGATTCAATAGGAACTCTTGGCGAAATGGTAGATTATCTTACCGCAATATACTGCGTTGGAGGCGAGAAAAATTGGCCGTATTTATTATTTGATATGAAAACCAAAACAATGGTTTCGGAAGTAAATAGAAATACTTTGGAAATTGGAATAGAACCACCTCCATGTTTTAAAGGTAGGTTTAATGATAAAATGGTGCTCGAAATAGTGAAGGATGGTTATAATACGGAAATAGAGAGAATATATACTGAAGTGGATAGTATTCCAAGCTTTGTTAGAAAGCAGATGCTAAGCTTTGGTAGTGATAATAATTATGCCGTAGGTGCATATAATAATGGAATATGGCTTAGTTCAAGTCGAAAGGATATGATGGTGAATCTTAATCCATATATTTATCAAATTATAATAGGATACCTAGCTTCAGTTCGTGAATATTCTGAAATGGCATACCTGAAAGAAATTGATGAATTAAGTGAAAAGGAATACGAAGAAATTTACCGTGAGTTTAATTTCAAATTATCATTTAAATATACCGAAAAACCTCCTGAACTTAGTACCTCTTATTAGATATATTTATGTTATTTTTTCAAAAAGCAAGAAGCTTCATACAAGCCAATGAATCATTAAATTGGCAGTATCTGTTATTACTTCTTTTATTGTCCATATTAGGGTCTATTTGGGGCTTTTATTTGCAAGTTGTATATGGTTTCAATCTATTGTATATTGTTTATGTCTTTTCAGTTCTATTACAGGCGTTGCTTACCTATTTTTATATGAAGGAAAATGGAGAGCCACGAAAAATATTCTTTAGCCTATTCTTTGCAGCAGTGACTTTCTTCCTTGGAAAATACTTAATCTTTGAGCATTATTATGATTTTTTCTTGGAAGCTTATATTGATAGATCTACCATGTCGTGGGAGCATATATTCTTTTACTTTAAAGCTTTAAACTTTGATAGTGTTTTTATGTTTGTGGATAATATGTCAAACTTTATGGGGATAGACGATATTATTGTATTTATAATAATGCTTGTAATTGCATTATTGCCATCGTTTATGCCTATTGATAATGTAGAGCTAAATAATGATGAAGGAAAAACTAAAAGGATTAGATATAATAAGAGGAGATTTTAGCCTATTATGGATAAATTAAAGAGCAAATCTATAGTCGATTAGGTGTTTTATAGGCCTATCCAGCTAAACAATACACTTCTTTTTCTCATTACATTATTTAGTCCAATTACAATTTCATCATTATACTTTTGACGAATGGTTTCAGCTAAATCATTAACTTGCTTTTTGCAGCTATCGCAGTGGTTTAGGTGTTTCTTGCTAAAATCGGATACCGTATTTGCAGCAGAGTCTGTTGCTACTGCTTCGGCACATAATGCGATTTCAACCTCTGTTAGATGAGTTGTTTTCATTTAATTATGCTTTTGTAAAATGTTTTAGTCTTTTAGAATATTAAAATTAGACAAAAAATATACAAAAGGTTTAATTAAAGAGAAACTTTTTTAATATGTAATTGTTAATAATAGTCTTCTTTTAATAAGAAATCTTTTACATAATCATCAACGCCATCCTCAAGGCTATAAAAAGGAACTCCATAACCTTGCATTATTAGCTTATTCATATTTGCTTCGGTAAAATACTGGTATTTATCTCTTATATCTATAGGGGTATCAATAAATGTGATATTCTCTTTTACTCCCATAGCTTTAAATGTAGCTTTAGCTAAATCTAAAAAACTTCTAGCATTACCTGTTCCAACATTGTACAATCCAGATTCGGCCTCGTATTCCCATAAGAACATCATTACCTCTACTACATCTTTTACATATACAAAATCACGTAATTGTCCACCATCCTCATAATCAGGGTTATGAGATTTGAAAAGCTTCATTCCGCCGGTTTCTTTTATTTGATGAAAAGCACTATGAATTACGGAAGCCATTCTCCCTTTATGAAATTCGTTTGGACCATATACATTAAAATATTTCATTCCATACCAATGTGGGGGAGTCTTTTCTTGTTTTAGAGCCCATTTATCAAAATCATTTTTTGATTCGCCATAAAGATTTAATGGCTTTAACTTTTCCACTAAACTATGGTCGTCATCATAACCAAATTCTCCATCGCCATAGGTTGCAGCAGAAGATGCGTATATCATAGGAATTTCAGCCTCAACGCAAATATTCCATACGTCTTTGGTGTAGTTTAAATTTAGTTCGTCATATACTTCTTTATCAAAGCCTGTAGTTGCACTACGAGCACCAATATGGAATACAAAATCTACTTCTGAGCTATTTTTCTTAAACCATTCAATAAAAGTATCTCTTTCAATAAGTTTAGAATATATTTTTTTCTCAAGGTTTTTCATCTTACTAGAATCACCAAATTTATCAACAAGAATAATTTCTGTTATACCTTCGTCGTTTAGTGCGCCAATTAATACGCTTCCTATAAATCCTGCTGCTCCTGTTACTACTATCATGATTATTGGCTTATATAATTAATATTCAGTGTATTATAATGATGCAATATTAATAATATTGCTCTGTCAAAAGTACTTATTTTTTTGTAATTAGTTTTCTAGAAATAATATTTTTAATTTTCTCAATATCTAAAAGTTGAATTAAGCCTAATAAGAAAAATAATAGACCTATAACTCTATATCTTGATAATGCTCCTAATACAGGAGTTGCTAATCCAATAATAATAAAAAAGCTAATTGAAAATATGAAAGTAAACCAAACTAGACTTGGATCATCTACATCATTTCTTGGAAAAATTATTATTAGTAATATAAGAATTATTATTGCTAAATTCTCGACTGAGGCAAATAATGCCATTATATTATTTACTTCCCAAAACATAGGTCTAAATAATGTATTTATTATCGCTATTGGAGAGTTTGTAGCTATTGAGATTGAATTTGCTTGAAACATTATTGGAGACACAAGACTCCCAGAATCTTCAGATAAAGCAAGTTCTGTAAATTGCAACTGTTTTTCTAATAAAAGGTCATAAATTCCAATATCCATGTATGTACCAGATTCGCTAACAAAGCTAAAGGCAATAAAAAACATCATAAAATATGGAATTAAAGCTCGTTGTGTAGGTCTAAAATAAAGCCATAAGTAGGCGAGTATTGGAGGAGCTAGTATTAGAAGAATAAAAGGCTTAATATTAAATATTACAGTAAATGCCAATATAAGAATAAAGATTCTTTTGATGGGATGTTTGCCTTGCAAAGCATAATTGCCACAATTAAAAATTAGGCTTATGGCAAGAATTAATAAGCTTTCTTTAAGAATGCCCGATGTCCAATAAACAATGGAAGGTGTAAAGAAAACAATTCCAAAAATAACCCATTTTAGTTTTTTCAATTTGGAATAAAAGAAAAGAAAGATCCACCATAAACCTGTAAAAGCCAAAAAGCTTGTGATAACAACTATTCCTCCGTAAGTTCCTAAAGTAAAAATACTTAAGAAAGCAATATAGCGGATAAATAATCTGTTTGAAGTAAGATTATTTTCTTCCTGATGCTCAAAATTATTTATTTGAATATAGTACTTATCTAAACTGCTATCATCAGAGTTTATTCCTGTTATTAGCTGCAAGTATGCAATAGGTTCACCATTTTGCAATGCCGAAAAAATTACTTCAGAATCTTCATAGTATCTAAAAATATCAGCATCAGATTTTATTTTTTCTGACCTAGAGTAAATAATAATCATAGCCATTGCCGCTAGTAGTTTAATACTAAAGGCAATATTTATCCATAATTTTGGAATACTCTTAGTATTATAAATAAGAGTTTTATTTATAATATAGAAGCTCAAGGCTATAAATATTATTGTAATTATATAATCCATTTCACTTATTGGATAAATTGATTTTTGCAGTGGATAGGGAGTATTAAAAAAGGTGTGTATCTTATTAGTTTACACACCTTTTTTATATTAATTCTCTGTCTTTAGATATTTATCTAAGAATCCTTTAAACTCTCTTTGCCATAGCACAGAGTTTTGAGGTTGTACAACAAAATGCGACTCGTCAGGGAAGAAAAGGAATCTACTAGGCACACCTTGCAATTGAGCTGCATTAAAAGCTTGCATGCTTTGCGCATAAGGGATACGGAAATCATATCCGCCAGTAATAACTAGAATTGGAGCGTCCCAATTGCCGACAAAGTTGCGAGGGTTAAATTCCTTATAACTTTTAGGTTGTTTTTTCTCCCATGGAGCACCACCTAAATCATGTTGCACAAAGAAAGTTTCCTCAGTAGCGGCATACATACTTGGCAAGTCAAATATTCCACAATGCGAAATTAGTGCTTTAAATCTACCTTCGTGATGGCCAGCTAACCAATAAATGCTATAACCTCCATAACTTGCACCAATTGCTCCCAAATTATTCTCATCAACATAAGATTCTTTAGAAAGAGCATCAATAGCAGAGATGTAGTCATCCATATTTTGTCCTCCGTAGTCACCACTAATTTGGTCATTCCATTCTTGTCCAAAAGTAGGAAGTCCACGGCGATTAGGTGCTACAACAATATAACCATTAGAAGCCATTATTTGGAAATTCCATCGGTAGCTGAAAAATTGACTTACTGCCGATTGTGGCCCTCCTTGGCAATATAGTAATGCAGGATATTTCTTGTTTTTATCAAAATTTGGTGGATATATTACCCATACTAATTCTTTTTTACCATCAGTGGTTTCTATCCATCGTTTCTCAAATTCTGCAGGAGTAAGCTCATCAAGAATTTCTTTATTCGTAAAACTAAGTTGGGTTTCTTCTCCTAGTGAGCTTATTGCATAAATTTCGGTAGGAGTTTTCATATTCATTTTGCTACCAATTAATTTGTGATCAGCAATTGCTACACTTTGGTAATTATGGTCTCCTTTAGTAATTTGACGAATAGCTTTATTCTCCAAATTCACTGAATAAACTTGATATGTAGCTTCAATTCCCGAAATAAAGTATATAACCTTAGAGTCAGCACTGAAAGCAAAATCTGAGGAGCTTTGGTCAAAACCTTCGCTATAATCAGTTGTCTTTCTTGTTTCAAAATCATATAGCATTATGCGATTTTTGTCTGATTCAAAACCTGGTGTTGCCATACTCGACCATACTAAATACCTTCCATTAGGCGACCATACTGGGCCATTATCATAACCATCAAATCCAATTTCCGTTAAATTTATATTGGTATTATTAGTAAAATTATAAATGTAAACTTCAGTATTAGTACTTACTGCATATTCTTTTCCAAAAAGACGCTTATAGCTAATAGCTATTTTAGAATCGTCATTATTCCAAGCGCAATTGCCAATAGAAGCATCAAAACGTTCGCCTTCCATCAAATCTGTATTATTAGAAAGTTTGCTGTCTTTAAAATCAGCAGTAAAAATATGGCTATAGCTTTCGTCAGCCCAATGGTCCCAATGGCGATACATTAAATCGTCATATATTTTAGCATTTGCCTTTGGTAGGTCAGGGTACATATCTAATGTTGTAGCGTCAATTTTTACGCTTTTGCTATAAGCAATCTTATTTCCTGTGTTGCTATAATTAAAAGAACTAATTCCACCTTCAATATTTGATATTTGAGTTTTACTACTTCCATCAATATTCATTTCCCATATTTGAGCATCGCCACTTTTAGATGAGATAAAACCAATCTTGCTTCCATCAATATTCCAAATACCATTATACTCACTTTTTTTGCAGAAAGTAAGTTGAACAGGTTCTCCGCCTTCAGCACTCATTACAAAGATGTTCTTATCGCCTTTATTATCCGCTAGTTCATAGCGTGTTATAGCAAAAAGGATATTCTTACCATCGGGAGATACTTGCACCTCCGAAACTCTTCCTAGTTTCCACAATACCTCAGGAGTCATTATCCCTGGGTTTACAAATTCTGTAGCTTCAGCTGCTGTTTCATTAGCTTGTTTACTATTTGTGGCTTTTCTTATTTTTACATTTTCACATGAAAACATAAAAAGCGTAATAGTTGCTGCTATTATTATCAAAAATCTGTTCATAATAATTATATTTAATGGTTTATTTTGTTTCGTACATTGTAGTTTCAACTCTATTTAGAGCTTCAATTGCTGATTCGTATTCAGGATCTATCGTAAGGGCTTTCTTATAATCTTTATGTGCTTGCACTACATTGCCCACTTCTTCAAAGCATAGCGCTCTATTAAAATAGGCCTCCTTATAATATGGATTTGCTTGTATTGCTTTTGTGAAATTATACACTGCCATATCTGGAACTTTAAGCAATTCAAGATAGATATAGCCAATATTATAATAGCTATTTGGGAACATTGAATCAATTTCTATAATAACATTATAAGTAGAAATTGCTTCATTTAGGTAGTCGTTATTTTGATAATATAGACCCAAATTATAATATGCATTTATGGCACTTGTATCTAGCTTTATAGCATTATTATAATAAGTAATTGCTAATTCGTTTTTCTGTTTAGAATAAATACTGCCAAGCTCAATATTTGCATTATAATTGTCGGGATTATTATTTAAGCACTGCTGAAAATTCTTTATGGCAGCATCATAATTTTCTAATTCTTTGAATGCATAACCTTTAATAAAAAAAGCCTTATCATTATATTTATCTAAAGATAGCGCTTTATTAGAAAACTTAATTACTTCATTATATTTTTTGTAGAGGAGATATATCTCTGCTACTTTATTCCAAATATTAGCATCATTAGGATTTACTTTCGCAGCCTTTTCCAATAGAGCTAAAGTGTTATTCGCTTTTCCATTTTTCATAAATAAATCTGCAAGTTCAATATAGTATTTCGAACTATCAGGAGCAATATTTATACAATGTTGTAGATCCGCAATTGCTTTATCATTATTCTTATGTGCAAGGTATAAAGATTTGCGTTTTTCTAGTAAAACCAAGTTATGAGGATCGTTTTCAAGCTTAATACTTAAACTTTCAATAGAATCTACTTTATTATTATCGTCATTATTGCACGATGCTAATAAGAACAAAATTAATAATGGTAGTAATTTGAAATATTGCATTTATATAGGGTTTGTATTAATAGATATAAATAGTGAACGGTAAACAGTAACTGGTAAATTACATTTACCGATTACTAATTACCGATTACAGTACTTTACTATTTAGCTTTTATAGCCTCTTTAATTTTGTTTTCTACTTCGTCTGCTAGTTCAGGATTATCTTTCATAAGTTGTTTTACGGCTTCACGTCCTTGTCCAAGCTTAGTATCACCATAAGAGAACCATGATCCAGCCTTATTCAGAATATTATATTCTACTCCAAGGTCAACTATCTCACCAGTTTTAGAGAATCCTTCGCCATAAATAACGTCAAGTTCTGCCATACGGAATGGGGGTGCCATTTTATTTTTCACAACCTTAATTCTAACACGGTTTCCTTTTACTTGGTCAACATCTTTTATTTGTGTAGAACGACGAATATCAATACGTACTGAAGCATAAAATTTTAATGCGTTACCACCAGTAGTAGTTTCTGGATTGCCGAACATAACACCAATTTTTTCACGAAGCTGGTTGATGAAGATACATGTAGTTCCAGTCTTATTAATAGTACCTGTAAGTTTACGTAATGCTTGAGACATTAATCTAGCATGAAGCCCCATTTTGGAATCTCCCATTTCGCCTTCAATCTCGCTCTTAGGCGTTAGTGCTGCTACTGAGTCAATTACTATTATATCAATTGCTCCTGAGCGGATAAGACTGTCAGTAATTTCTAATGCCTGCTCTCCATTGTCTGGCTGAGAAACTAGTAGGTTATCAGTATCTACACCCAATTTTTCTGCATAGAATCTGTCAAATGCATGCTCGGCATCTATAAATGCGGCCACGCCTCCAAGTTTTTGAGCTTCAGCAATAGCATGAATTGCTAATGTTGTTTTACCTGATGATTCAGGGCCATATATTTCAACTACTCGACCACGAGGAAATCCACCTATGCCTAAGGCAACATCAAGGCCAATACTTCCAGTAGGAATAACCTCTATGTCTGCAATTTTTTCATCGCCTAAACGCATTATGCTGCCTTTTCCGTAATTCTTCTCTATTTTGTCTAGTGTAAGCTGCAATGCTTTCAGCTTCTCTGCTTTTTGATCTTTTGCCATTTTTTATATTGTTTTATTTGTTTCTAATTTTAATTCTTATTTTATTAATTGCTCCATCAGAAGACTGCCAAATGCTGACTGCCAACTGCCGACTATTACATAGCCTCTAATATTTGAGCAGTATGTTCTTTTGTTTTTACTTTTTTAAATATTTTTTCAATTATCCCCTCTTCATTAATAATGAATGTAGTTCTGAAAATACCATCATATTCTCTTCCGTACATTTTTTTAAGACCCCATGCACCATAAAGTTTAAGTACTTCTTTTTCGGTATCAGGAATAAGTGGGTAAGGAAAGTTATACTTTTCTTTAAATCTGATTTGTTTTTTTGTGTCATCAGCACTTAATCCTAGAATTACAAATCCTTTCTCAGTTAGTAATTCGTAATTGTCGCTAAGGTTACATGCCTCAGCAGTACAGCCTGGGGTCATTGCTTTTGGGTAGGTAAAAAGAATTACTTTTTTTCCTCTATAATCTTTTAGGTTAATGGTGTTTCCTTGTTCGTCTATTGTTGTGAAATCTGGAGCCAATTCGCCTTCTAGTAAATGTGTCATTTATATGTTGTTATTGATTTCTATTGAATATTTTTATGAAAACCAAAGATAGGTAATTTCAGCTGAAAATTAAAGTGTTTTTAATAAGTATTTTATTAAGAATGGAATTAGTTTATGTAAAATAAAAAAAGAGCAAAATCCTTGCGAATTTTGCTCTTTTTTAAGAGATTAAATATAATATTATTTGATAACTAATTTTTTAGATTCTACTCTAATTCCGTCAACTAGCACATTATAAAAATAAACTCCTGCATCTAAGTGGCTAATGTTAATCTTAGTTCTACTATCAGTAGTATTAAGATCTTGAGAAAGCACGGTACTTCCCAATACATTCATTAGCTCTATTTTTGCATTTTGAGTATTATTAAAACTATATTCAATAAAGAAATAGTCTTTTGCAGGATTAGGGTATGCATTTCCTATCTTAACATTATTAGTATTGTTTTCAATACTAGTAATATCAATAACAGTATACTTAACAATAAAATATATACTGTCAGCAGGATTAGCCTCGTCAAATACCGTATAAGCAACTCTAGATGTGCCAGGGTATGTTTCTGGAGAACCTCCAACAAAAGCGTATGGTTTATAGTGAGTAGAAAAATCAGTTAGGCTACTAGTCTCATCAGCATTTAATGTTAATGTAGTATTAGACAAATTAGAGCTCGCTGGATAACAAGAGCCAGCAAAACAAAAATAGCGACTCGAATTGCCAATCATTTCAACAGTAGTTTGCCTTACACTATAAGATAAAGTGCCTGTGGAAGTATTTTTAACTTTAAACTCTAGAATATGTTCAGCTAATTCAATATCCTCATTATAATAGGTAACTGTGTCTCCATCATTAATAATATTGTCGTCATGGTCAATTATCTCTGCTGTTTGAGCAAATACTGCTATAAATAGTAGAGTTAAAATGGCAGTAATGTAAATTCTTTTCATATTGTATAGGTTTATATATAATTGTGTGTGTAATAGGTGGCAAATGTACTTATTTTTTTTTTAATACGGTATGGATATTGAGTTATATATATTAAAAATTAATAAAAAAAGCCCTGAAATTAGAATGATTTCAGGGCTTTAGTTTATGTGTTATTGAATCTTATTTTGTAAGAATAATTTTCTGAGTACTTACATTATCATTACTAATAATCTTTACAATGTAGTTTCCTGCAGAGAAAGAAGATAAATCAAGAGTAGTGTTTTCAGAAGCATTATCATTAGTATAGATAAGCTCACCAATCATATTATAAACAACAACTTGAGCACCTTTAGTGCCTTCTATTGTTACTAGTCCAGTAGTAGGATTAGGGAATATGCTGTAGTTAATGCTATTAGCAGTATTAATACCAACATGTCCAAGTTTAATTTCTCTAGCATTTAGAATTGTATTAGTATTATTATCTAATATTAATGCAACAAATGTAATTTGAGTATGATCCCAACCTGCGTCAAGAGTACCTGAATAAGAGAACCCATTTTGAGTACCAGCAGTAATTGCAGTAGGCACACTGTTTGCAGAGCCATTAAAACCATCTACTAAATCACGAGCAACATGGTTATATGTCATATCTGCTGCAGGAACAGGGTTTGCTAAGTTAGCATAGTTTGTTCCGTCATAATCAATCATATTGCCATTACCTCCACCAGAATAATAATTAGATTGTGACCAACCATTACCAGTGCCAGTAACACCATTCTCTACAATAATAAGAGCAGTATTATAATTTGCATTAGGGATATCTAATCCAAATACGGTAGCTACATCCATAGTCCAATCACGAGAAGTTTCATCATATGTTCCATTTGTAAAAATAATTTTAGCGATAGCAGGAAGTGCTTTATGTTCATTAAAACTACTTTGTAGAGATGGTAGACCTGGATCTACTGGACCAGTATGTCTGTCAGTAATTCCAGAAGGATATCCAGTAATAAAACCACCAATTGCAGCATCATAATCAGCTACAACCATTGGGTCACCATTGTGTACACCAATACCAATCCATGTTCCATCAGTAACGTCATGAGCCATAGTATTTAATCCAACTAAACCTCTAACACACCAACCACACCATGTTCCAGTTCCTTCTT
Source organism: Bacteroidales bacterium (assembly GCA_029939445.1). Taxonomy (GTDB): domain Bacteria; phylum Bacteroidota; class Bacteroidia; order Bacteroidales; family UBA1556; genus UBA6267. Next base: position 25,992 of record JAOZSY010000002.1, on the reverse strand, counting down.
CATAAACTACTCTTTTAGTAAATAATTGATCAGCTACTAGAACAGTCTTAGACATTATGTTGTCAGCAGGATTCTCATCTGTAATACCATTAGGGTTAGAAAGTGTTATTTCAACAGTTTTTGCTCCAACTGTAGCTGCCCATTGTACATCATGTGTGAAATCATAAGTTGCACCAGGAGTAATAGATTGACCACTTACTGAATAAACAGCACTTGCAGTACCACCATCAATAGTATATACTATATCGAAAGAAGTAAGAGTTTTTTGATTACTCATATTTCTTATTGTACCTTTAATATCAATATTACCCATTGTAATTACGTCATCAAGGTCAATAGTAACCATAGCAACATCATCATCTACAGGAACCACATTAGCAAATTGTGGGCGTAGATTATATGTGTGTGTATAACCCATACCTCCTAAGTCATTCCATGTACTACTGAAGTATGCCCATGCAGTACCATCAATATAAGGAGTTGTAGTATATTCTAATTTTAGGTTGTTAGCACCTTCAATAAGTCCAATAAAATATGTTCCTGCAGGTAAAATAACTGGTACAGCAAAGTTTGCTTCGTAATCAGTGTCATCAGCACCAGTTGTAGTGATAGTTAAAGATTGCCCTAAATCAGCACCTGGAGTAGTTCCAAAAGCTCTAACAATAGCAATAACTTGATCTCCAGCATTACCACTAGATTTGAACTTAAGAGATGTAATAGTGTCTTGTGCAGAAATTGTAAAAACATTACCCATTTCACCACCAGCAGAACCAATACCAATATTACCTGCAGTTATACCATTATCTCTACGCAATTCATTACCACCAAATATTATATCTTTAGTAATAACGTTGTCAGCAGGATTGTCATCAGCAGTGTAATCAGCATTATAAGAAAAAGTAGTTGTTCCAGCAGTTGGAGTATAAGATGCAAATGTAAAATCTTCATCAGCATTATTAGCCATAGGTACAGTAATAGTTTTTGTATCAGTATATGTACCTGCAGTTAAAATAAAGTTAGTAGCAGTAGTTAGTGTAAATCCATTATTTATAACACTACCTTCTGGTGTGAAAGCTACAGCTTGATCCATTGGCTGCGAAAAATATTCAGCAACAAAACCATTAGCAGAAGCTACTAAGTCAGCTACTGTAGGACCATCTTCAATAGAAATATCATCAATAGCACTACCTGCGCCCCATTGTCCTTCGTCATCATAATGGAAACCAATCATTACATTTGAATTGTTTGCATAAGCAAAAAGGCTAACGTCTTTAGTGCCCCATGCAGTGTTTCCAGCACAAACTGCAGCATCTGTCCATGTTGCTCCAGAATCAGTACTTACTTTAACAGATAAGATACCACCATAAGAAGTGCTATGAATATATTCAAAACTTAGTTTTGGGTTTGCTGCAGTAGAAAGATCAACGACAGTTGTATATAAAAATACATCTGACATATCACAATTACAGTTATCATCATTAGTAGCTGTATACTTAGTGTGAGCAGGAATTACAAAATAAGTAGATCCTAGATTATCACCAAATAACCAGCC
>JAOZSY010000002.1:0-24340 GCA_029939445.1 Bacteroidales bacterium | reverse complement strand
TGTGAGCAGGAATTACAAAATAAGTAGATCCTAGATTATCACCAAATAACCAGCCATCTGTTGCTGCGCCATGTGTTTCGGTCCAGCCTGTAGGCAAGGATCCACTTTCAAAATCTTCGCTCATGTAAACAGTCTTACTTGAGTTTGTTATAGTTTTCACTTTTGCCTTAGTAATAATGTTAGGTAACCTATCATTATTAATATAAGACTGTGCAAAACTAACAGTGCTAAAAAGAACAACCGCTAGTAAAATTGATAAAATTTTTCTCATGTGTGTTTTGTTTTAAAGTTTATTAAATATTTAATTCGCTAAAATAGTAATAAAATCAGTTGTATAACATTTAATGTAAGAGTATATTTTACACATAGTTTTAATGATAGATCTAAATTATGTGCATATAAATCTATTAGAAATTTGACACTATTGATTGTACTAACAATACTGCTATTTATACTAAAATATTAAGGGTTATTTTTAATAAGAAGTATAAGTTTTCTATATTGTTGCTACAATTGATTAATACAGGTTTTTTTATTGCTGTTAGTAGAATGAATTTTGTTTCATGGCGCAAAAATTGCAGTAATAAAATATTAGTGTGAAAATAACATTTTTCATTATTTATATAAGTAAGTTTTACTTATTTTCGCAACTTGAATTTATAGAAGTTCATTTTACTAACTCTTCTTTTAATAATGTAAATGCAATACTATTACTAGTATGTACATTCTGACTTAATTTATACATAGTTTTGCATTAATGAAAAAACAATTTTAAATATGAAAAAATTTCAATTAATGGCAATGTTTTTTGTCACAGTCTTATTACTTTCTTTTACTAGTGGTAATAAGGCAAGTTTACCTAAAGTTGATGTAAAAAGTCTTGATGGAAGAATAGTAAATACTTCTACTTTTCAGAATGGTGGTAATCCTATAATTATAAGTTTTTGGGCAACATGGTGCAAGCCTTGTATTACAGAATTAAATACTATAGCAGAGGTTTACGAAGATTGGCAAGATGAAACAGGAGTTAAGCTTATTGCAATTTCTGTTGATAATTCACGTACTTCGGGAGGAGTGCTTCCTATGGTTAATGGTAAAGGTTGGGAATACGAAGTATATCTTGATGAGAATGGTGATTTTAAAAGAGCAATGGGAGTAAATATTGTACCTCATACTTTTTTATTAAATGGAAAAGGCGAAATAGTGTGGCAACACACTTCGTTTACTGAAGGTTCGGAATTAGAGCTTATAGAGCTAGTAAAGAAGCTTAAAAATGGTGAGGAAATATAAATATTAGGAACAAAAGAGTAAGAATAATTTAATCTTACTCTTTTGTTTTTATCGGTTAAAATATTATTATGAAAAGAATTTTACTTTTTATTGTCGTATATCTATTTGCTTATAGCGTTAAGTCTTATTCGCAAGTCTTAGGTGGTGGTGAAGTGCATGGTAGTTTCCAAACCGATGCACAGTATTATAATAAAGATTCGGTAATTGGAGCTGATGAAATTCCTGAAAAGATAGCTATGAATGCTTTCTTTGAGATGCGATATACCAATAAAAAATTCGAAGCAGGAATGCGTTACGAATTATTTATGCCTCAAATGCAGGGTTATGACCCACGTTGGAAAGGTAATGGTTTTGGTAATAGATATCTAAGATATAATGGTGATAAAGTTGATGTTACTGTAGGTAATTTTTATGAACAATTTGGTTCAGGAATGGTTCTTCGATCTTATCAAGAGTGGAATCTTGGTTTCGATAATGCTTTTGATGGTATTAGGGTAAAGTATAAAATGAAGGCTCTAACAATTACTGGATTAATTGCAAAACAGAGATTTTATTGGGATTTAGGCCCAGGTTTGGTAAGGGGTATTGATGCTCAGTTGTCGGTTAATGATATGTTTGCGAAATTAGCTGAAACAAAAACTAGAGTATTTGTTGGTGGAAGCTTCGTAAGTCGTTTTCAAACAGATGCTGACCCACTATATAAGCTTCCCGAAAATGTTGGTGCTTATGCTGGTCGTTTTCAAGTTTATCATGGAGGTTTTAACTTCAAATTTGAAGCTGGTGGAAAAATTAATGACCCCAATGCCACCAATAATATGATTTATAAAAATGGTAATGCTGTAATTGCAGAGATTGGATACTCTACCAGAGGGTTGGGATTCAGCTTACAAGCTGAGCGTTCTGATAATATGGATTATAGATCCAATAGAGCGTCAACGGGCTTTGATTTACCAGTAGGATATATACCAGCCATGACACGTCAGCACGCTTTTAGCCTTGCAGCTATGTACCCTTATGCTTCGCAAGCGAATAATCAAATGGGTTTGCAGGCAACAGTCTTTTACAAAATAAAGAAGAAAACATGGTATGGTGGTAAATATGGTACTAGTGTAGATTTAAACTACTCTGTTTCTTACGATATTGCTAAGCAGGCGCCTAGTGATACTACAGCTATTGGTGTGCCAGGAACGCTGGGCTATGCATCGAATTTTTTTAAAGTTGGAGATGAAAAATTTTATCATGATTTTAATATAAAATTTACTCGTAAACTTAATAAAAAATGGAAAGTTAGCCTTATGTATATGAATGTATTTTATAATATGCTTATTAACGAAGGTCATAATGCTCCTAATGTAAAAGCAAATATATATATTGCAGATATATGGTGGAAGTTTAAACCATACAATTCCTTACACTTAGAAGCGCAATTATTAACTACAGAGCAAGATGATGGTAATTGGTCATCGGGTATGTTGGAGTATAATCGCAAAGGCTTTTTTGTGGCAGGAATATTACTCTATAATCATGGTATTAGTAATAGTCATGGTACAACAGAAGCAGCTCTTTATCCTTCTTTAACTACTGGTTATACTCATGGTGCTACTCGTATTTCTATGAGTTATGGAAAACAGCGTGAAGGTATTCTTTGTGTTGGTGGAGTATGTAGAGCGGTTCCTGCTTCTAATGGTTTAAGTCTAACAATTAATAGTAGTTTTTAAACTATATAAAATATAATTATGAAAAAAATATTGATATTATTAATTGGAGTTTTGTCAGCATTAGTATTAATTACTACTTCCTGCGACAAAATTGAAGGTCCATATAAAGAAACTGGTGGTAGTGGAGTTACTGGTGATACTGTTCGTAAATTGCTTTTTGAGGATTATACAGGCCACCAATGCGTTAACTGCCCGTCGGCGCATGTAACTATTGATGAATTGCATCAAGTATATGGCGATAGAATGGTTACTGTAGCTATACATACAAGTAGTTTTGCCGATATGAGCTTTCCTCCTTATGACGCAGATTATAAAACTGCTGATGGAGAAGAGCTTTCATTGTTTTTTGGAGGAACAACTGCTCCTTTACCAAAGGGAATGGTTAATAGAACTAAAGTAAATGGTAGCTATTTAATAGAAAAAGCTGAGTTTGGCACTGAAGTGTCAAAAGTTTTGGATTCTTTGGACGAAAAACCAGATTTGTATATTGAAATTAAGCCAGTTTTTTCTGGTGGGAGTACTTTTGATTTGGAAGTTAAGATTACAGCAATGAAAGATATGCCTGCTGGTAAGTATAATCTTTCAGTATTGATAACTGAAAGTGAAATTATTTCTGCTCAAATGAATATTGACCCTAATATAAATAATGGAGACGATGTAATGGACTATCACCATAATCATGTATTGCGTGCTGCTGTTAATACAGCTTGGGGTGAAGAGTTTGCTACATCAATTAGTAAAGGCCAGACTTTCATAAAATCTTATTCAGCAATACCTGTTGGATCAATGAACCCTGACCATGTGGATATTGTTGCTTTTGCTTATTATGCTGATGGAAGTCGTGAGAAAGAAGTTGTTCAGGCTCAACAAGTTAGTTTGAAATAGAAAATACATGAATGAGATTATTACAATTGGTAAAAAGTATGATCTATTTGATGGCTCAAATAAGGTAATAATCGATTCCTTTGGAGCAAAAGTATTAGCTTTTATAGAAGGGGATAATAATCGTTTATTTTATAACTCAAATGATATATCACATAGTGGAATTCCTCTTTGTTTTCCTAATTTTGGGCCTTTAGTCAATAATAAATTTGTAGTAGAGAGTAAAGAATATTCAATGAATCAACATGGCTTTATTCGTGATATGGATTTTGAGCTTGTTGAACAATCAGATACAGTATTAGAGCTTAAACTTAAATCAACAGACGAAACAAAAGCAAAATATCCTTTTGATTTTGAATTTGGAGTGAAGTTTGAATTGCAGGGAAATAAACTATCTATAAATTTTCAATGGAAAAACTTGAGTAATAGTAAGACGCCTATTTCGCCAGGAGTTCATCCGTATTTTAGGGTTTATGATAAAGAAAATATTATCTTACAAACGAGAGCTATTAATTATAATCTAAGCAAAAATTTCTCAGAAGTGGAAGAAGTGATTAAAAGTGATTATTTGGATATGTTTAGTGAGAATAGTTTTGTGATAAAAGGAGCTCCAGATATTAACCTTATTAATCATAAATCTGAAATAACTAAAGTGGATATTGGTAGAGAAAGATCTGTTGAAATAAGATATAATAATAAAGATTTTAACCGTCTTACTGTATGGCGCAAAACTCCTGATACTGATTATATTTGTATAGAGCCTGCCAATGCACAAAATAAGATTAATATAGATCCATATCAGATATTGCCTGGAGAATGCTGGGAGTCTAAGGTGTCGATTGTTTTTAAATAAAAAAAGTCACAATTTTTTTAAAGATTGTGACAATTACGATATAGTATATTTTTTCAATTTTCAACTCTCAATCTACGTGAAAAATACTGAAGACTGAGAGCTGAAGACTGAAATCTTTTTTATTACAAACCCAATTTCTTTTTGATATCCTTAGGAAGAGCATCTTTATGAATTACTATATCCATAGTTTTATACTCTACAAAAGCTTTTGATGCATAGAAGTAACCATCATATTTTTGGTCAACACCCCATGAGTTTTTGATTTTATAGTAAAGGTTACCATTTTGATCTTTAGCAACACCTACAATGTGCATTCCGTGGTCATCAGTTGTTTGGTAGTTATCATAAGCCATTTGTCTAACTTCTTGAGTAATTTCTTTCTCCTGAGCAGGACCTTCTGCAGAAAGTAAACCTTTTTTGATTTCTTTAGCACTTTTGTCTTCCCATTTAGCTTGCTCCAAACCTGATAAGTTTTTAATATCTGTTTCAGGAACTACAGCATAACCATTGCTCCATTTAAAACCTTTTTCGCTAACATCAGCAGCCCAAGCTACAGTCATATCATTCTCAATAGCATTGTCAATAACTTGCATAAGTTCATTTAAAGGCAGGTTATAACTTAAGTCTAAAGCCCAGTTGTCAGGTACTTCCACAGCAAACTCTTCGTAAAAAGGGTGGTGAGAATATGAAGTAAGGAAAACATAATCGTCATAATCAAACTCCATTATATTATCAGCAAAAGCACGTGGTGTAACTTTCTTTCCATCATACTCAAAGTCTTCAGGAATTGGACCTAAATACGTATTAATAGTTGCTTTAATAGCGTTTGGCCAAACTGGTGTCAATGTTCTGTTTTTGTCTTTTATTACAGATTGTACCATTGCTAAAAGCATTGCATCCATTTCGCCATGAACATGGTTTTCTGTCCCGTAATTAAGTCCATTATAAGCTTCTTCAGTAGTCATTCCATATTCTTTAATCACATGAAAAACATCGCCAAAACCAGCACCTGCACCATAGTTAAGGTTTCCGTGCATACGTACATATTGAATTGATTTATCGTAATAAGTATGGTGTACAGCAAACATTTCTGATAAGTCAATATCTCCTTTGCCAGTACGCATTAATTCTGCTTCGATAAAGCTAATTGCACTAAAGCTCCAACAAGTACCTGAGCGATATTGGCTCTTTACCGATGTGTGAGGAATTACTTTTGTATCCGTAAATACATATCCTTCTTGTTTTTCTTTTTCCTCATCTTGAGCAATAGCTCCAAGGCCTATTAGCATTACCAATGCTAAAGTTAATAATTTGTTCATTTTATTTAGGGTTATAATTAATAATTTATTCAGTTTGCAAATATAATTAATATGTAGTGGTCATATCTTCATCAACAGCAATTATAAAATCTGCACTCATCTGAGTTTCCTCACTTATGGTATCAATATTTTCTTGAGATACAGTAGTAATGGTTGCTATTTTAAGTTCTGGATTTGCCTTTTTTAGATATAATATTATGCTTTCATAATTATCAGAATGGTAGGCTCCATTAAAATGGTAAAAATGTTTTCCTTCTGTCCAATTTTTAAGAATAAAATGAGCCATTGTAGCATCCTTTAATGCTTGCGCTTTTACAATATTAGTCATTCTAGCACTTTTGTGACCACCCATTGCAGCAATCATTCCTGTATAACAAGCCGCGTTCTCAAAATAGTGAATAGGTAGCGGTGCAATATATTGCTTTGCTTCATCACTAAGTGAGTCTAGTGCATTCAAGCTACCTTTATTCACAATTGCAGCGTATCTACGAGGTACGTTTGTAGCGATCATTGGAATATGGTTTTCTTGTGCAAACTTAAGTATTGGAGCATAATCAGTTTTCTCATTAGGCCATAAACGAGCTTGGTCTTCAAAATATTTATATTTTACTGCTCCCGATAAATACTCATCAATAATTAATTGTTGATCAGCTTCGTACATCTCAGCACCCATCACAAAGCTATCTCCATGCTTTTGAAATAAGGCTTTAGCAACTTCAAACTCTAACCAATGCGAAATAGAATTATTATGTAGCTCGCCAAAGAAAACAATGTCAGCTTCACTTAATTTATCAATTACTTTATCAAACTTTTGAACCTTAGCTTTTTTGTTAAAAATATTATAAGGTTTTAGATCTGAGGTCATTGCCATTATTACAGCTGATGTGATTAGAAGTATTATAAATTTAAATTTCATGTGTATAATTTTTTAATTAATAAGAATGGTAAAAGTATAAAAAAAAGGCTGATAATATTATTATCAGCCTTTTTTATTATTTGTCATCAGTGTTTTATTTTCTTAGAATAGTAACAGTACCATTCATCTCAGTTTCTTTACCATCAGCTAAGAAAAGGTTCCAGTAATAAACACCATCAGTTAGGTCTTCTCCGTCCCATTCGTTTTGGTAATTATTGCTTTCGTATACTTTCTTACCCCATCGGTTATAAATGATTAGTGTAGAGTTAGGAAAAGCGTTAAAGAATGGTGGAGCACCATCGCCAGTAAGCATTATTCTAAATTGGTCATTCATACCATCTCCATTAGGAGTAATAATATTAGGAACATCTACTTCACAATTAATTGCTGTAACAGTTACTTTGTCTTCGCAACCATTAATATTAAGAGAGAGTTCATAATCACCCATTTCTTTTTGCATAAAGAAGAAGAAATCTGTTGACGATACTTGTGAGCCGTCCTGCTTCCATAGATAATTATATGCAAAGCCTGATGGAGGGATTGGCCCTCTAAATCTAATTCTTTGGTATGTACATACATCTTGGTCTCCTGCAGTCCAATCAGAACCTGGCATTGGCTCGTCTTCTACTGCTTGGTATGGAATGCCTTCAATAATAGTAGCTTGATCTATTACAGTTATATCTCCAGAAGTAGAACATTTTACACTTGAACTGATAGTTGGATGCGATACAGAAACAGAATAATTTCCTGATATGCTTACATCTATTGTTCTATCATTGCTTCCTGTGGACCATTCAAATACCATATCCGCATCTATAGTTGGGTATTCTTTATCTACATCAATAGTGAATGGAGAATCTGAGGCCCATAAGCATGTATCAATGATTGGCTCAGGACCAGTAATAGAATATATTTTAAAAGTATCATTATCAACACATCTAGTATTGCTACCACCATCTACATATAGATAGTATATTCCTGTATTCTCAAATGTATGAGTTTGACTTGTTCCTAAAGAAAAACCATTATAGTTTGTCCAGTTATATACAGTGCCTTTTCCAGCATCAAATGTTACGTCTCCTCCTGAGCAAAATGCTGTATCAGGGATTGTACCATTAATTACAGGTTGATAAACTACTTCTATTTCTATCATATCAGTTCCCGGACATGCCATTGTAGTTGATCCATCATTAGTTTTTATAGAAAGATAATTAGTTCCTTCAGTTAATGTTCCAGAATCGATTATTAAGCTATCTTGGGTAGGAGTTAATCCAGGGATTAGGGTTCCGTTCATATACCATTCATAATTTACGGTTGTAGTATCTGCAATGGTATTAACAATAAGTTCTTCACCCTTACATAAAAGAGTGTCGCTTCCTATCTCTACAAGCATACCTCTAATTACTAAACAGTATGAGAATGTTTGAACACCATTATATCCACATGCTTCATCTTGTACGGTTACAGTAAAACATTTTGGGATTGTACTTACATCATTTGCCGTTGGTAACCATTCGAAAGTGGCATAAGCACTATCTGAATTATTATTTATGATATTAAAGTTAGCTCCTGGAATACCATTATTCCATGAGATTTTAAATCTTTCGGGATTACCAATATTACCAGGATTAAATGTGTCTGCATCAAATCCATTAATATGAAATTTTATGGGATCATTACTTCTACATTTTTCTAAATAATAGACGGTATCAGCAGGGTTGTATGTAGCTGTGAGGTTAGTATCCATTCCACTTAATACGGGGAGCATATTATTACAAGCCACTACCACAAGTTGAATATCTCTGTATACTGAGCCAATATTTTCCATAATGCCATTTATTTCGCGCCATTCGTCTACTCTAATACCAGTTACAGTGGATTGAACCATTGTAGGAGTAAAAGTAACATCACCAGTTACCTGGTTAATAGTAATAGGTGTACTTGATAATAAAAAGTTTGTTGAAGAGTATGGAGGCAAATACATAACCGAAGTTAGTGGACTTGGACCACTAGTATAAGGAGCATAAAAAGAATAAGATAATGAATCACCATCAGGATCTTGTGCACCGTGATTAAAGGTAAATTGCTGATTAATACAAGTTATTGCAATTGGTCGGTTCGAAAATGTTGGTGAACTATTACATGGTGCGTCCAAATTATTCAATTTTGCTGGTATATACCATGAACCACTAGTCATCAAAGTAGAAATTGGATTTCTTGCACCACTTGCCCAATACATAGACCACTCATCGCAAGGAGGCATTGTTACTACTGCTTGATATACGACTTCTTTAATTCCATATGGATGACCATAATTTGGGCTATTTCCACCGTTAAAACTACAAGACGTAGGCAGTGCTGCACAACCAGGAGTAATTTCCATCCCCGTACCAGCTATCTGTGGTAAAGAGATATTCATATTGAATACAGGGTTGCTCGAACAAGAAAATAGTATTGGTGCTTGAGCGGGTTCTGATATACCACTACAATCTTTATAGAAAGATAATGTAATTCGGTATGTACTACCTCCTAAGCATGTATAAGTTAAATCAGCGCCAGCAAAATGGCTAGCTTTTAAAGGAGTACCTATGCTTAAGGCCAAAATAATACTTAAAGCTAGATTTCTTAAAAGTTTCTTCATTATATGTTTTTGTTATTGATTTTAATACTGTTTTATTGACAACGACTTAGTTTAAAGGTTTAATGTATTTTAGAAAAATATTTAATACACTTATTTACTCGTTCATCAATAGTTCCGTTTACTATTATAAAAGGTGATTTTGTAGAATTTAGTAGATTTAAATACATCTCAAAAATTTCATCTCTTCTGTGAGAATCTGTTCTCAATTCATCATATATCCATTCAAAGTCTGGCGAAGATAATATATATAAATCAAACTTTTGAATTTTTCTCAGATTCATTATTTCTTTAGGTATAAAATTGAACTTATCTTTAGCCCATATTTCCATTGTAAACATCTCGGTATCACTTATGATAGCTGTATTTAAAGGCTCAATGTGGCATTGAAAAAATTGTTTTTTTGCAATGGTAATTAAATCATCTATTTTGCAATTTGAATAATCGTGGGTTTCAAAAAATTCACGAGCATATTCCTTAACATATGGTATATCTAATTCCTCAGCCAAAGCTTTTGTCAAAACTGACTTGCCACTACTTTCTGGGCCTATTATTGCTATTCTAAGATTTCTCATTATTTATTGCATTTTTCCAACTTATATATCCCATTATGGCCACTACTAAAAATACAAGATATTGACCAGAGGTTAAAACTAATCCTTTATATGCATATAGTGGTATTGAAATAATATCACCAATAATCCAGAGTGTCCAGTTTTCCAACTTTTTGAGCGACATAAGCCACATGGCAATTAAAAATACTGATGTGGTAATAGCATCAATATTAGGGACAGTGCTGTCGGTATAATTTATTAAGATAAAACGAATTATAAAGAAAAACAAAACTCCTAAAATACTAAGATATATTTTCTCTCTTTTCGTGGTCCTTGTTATTGATCTAGTTTTTACCTCGCCTTTTTGGTGAGTCCAGTTATACCAACCATAAAAACTCATTATTAAATAGAAGAAATTTATTCCCATATCGGCATATAATCCATATTTCTGACATATATAAACATATATAATTACACTTACAATTCCCGTTGGAAAAACTAAGATATTCTGCTTTCGAGAGTAGATGACGCTCAGTAATCCAAATATTACAGCAATTACTTCAAGAATTGTTGTTTGGTGAATATTTTGGAGAAATAAATCTAATAAATTATCCATTATATCGCTTATACTCTTTTAGTTCATCATTAATTATTTTAAGTACAAAAACAGAATTTGGAAGTTCAAAAGATTTCTCTATTTCGTTGGTAATAATACTCATTACTTCACGATATTCGCCAAATACCTGAGTACTAATTCCACTTGTGCTTACTTTAATACTAGGATAAGTATTAAGCCTGTCTATAAAATCCTGAACATGAGGTATAAACTCTTCTGCTAAAGGATAGTAACTTATATCTACTGATGTTGTCATAATTTGTATATTTGATGCGAAAGTAATTGTTTTTAGCTTTAATAACATATGAAAAAAATTCTTCTTAACTATCTTCCTCCTTCGGATGTATATACTCCATCAGCGGCTCTGTCGATTCTTAAAAGCTTTATGATTGAAAGAGGGTTTAATACAGATGTTATTTATTGGAATTTATTATTAAAAGACGCACTGCCTTTGCAGGATAGTGATGAGATTGAAGAAGCAATTATACCTTTTGTTTCAATTATTAATGATCAGTTTTCTAATGTATTGGGTAATAATAAGTCTGTTGGCTTATTAAAAAAATTATTAGTTGAGAAAGATTATGATGAAGAGGATAATTATCAACTATTGTTAGATACATCCAAGAAAGATATTTTTACAATTATTGATAATGAATTAGAGAAGATTGATTTTGATAACATTTTACTTTTTGGAGTAAGCTCAAAATTTCATCAATGGATACCCGGAATTATTCTTTCGCAAAAAGTGAAACTTATAAGCCCTAAAACGCCAATAGTTGTTGGGGGATTTGGTAGTGTTCAATCTGCAGTAGAGGTTATGAAGTTAAATTCAAACTATGATTTTTCTACTTGGGGCGAAGGTGAATTTCCTTTATTGGAACTAAGTAAGCAGTTGCAGAAACCTATTCCAGATTTTAATATGGTGCCTCGTTTGGTGTTTCGTGAGAATGGCAAAACTTACATCTCTACTACTAACAGGAGTGAGTATCTTGATATGCAGGATTATATGATTCCTAATTATGATGATTATTTTGATAGTTATCCTGAAAATGAGGAGAAGTATAAGATTGTAATTCCCATAAATTCGAGTAGAGCCTGCTCTTGGAATAAGTGCAAATTTTGCGATTATAATAGAGGATATAAGTATCGTGCTCGAACCGCCGAATGTATTATTAATGAGGTGGAGCAAATAGCAAATAAGCATAAGAGTGTTTGTTTTTCGTTTGTTGATAACGATATTTATGTAAATCCAGATCACTTTGAGCATCTGCTTAACTTAATGATTGAGTCCATCCAAAAGCATAATTATGATTATGAGTTTTGGGCAGAAATGATTCCAAACGAAAAGCTAACTGCAGCAACATTGAAAAAAATGCAGCAAGCAGGATTCAGTCAAATTTTTATTGGTTACGATGCTATAACAGATTTGCTACTTCAAAAAATGGCAAAGAGTAATAGCTTCTCCAGTAATATTCTTTTTCTGAAATTTTCTTTGAAAAACGAGATATTTCCTCTAGTAAATATTATTAAAGGAGTACTTGACGAAACGGCTGATGATGTAGTTGAGAGTATGGAGAACCTTCATTTTCTACGATTCTTCTATAATAAAGGAGAGTATTCACTCTACCATGAGTATGTTACTTTAGTGGTTTCTAATATGACAAAGTATTACACCATGCTATCTGCAGAGCAGCGTGCTGAGTATAATACCAATAAGCTAGTGGAATTACTGCCTTCTCATTTTGCTGAAGGAGATTCACGCTTTAGCCTTTTCCGTTGGCAAAAACAGAAAGTGGATAATCATAAACAATGGTCTGCAATGCAGCGTAAAGAGGAATACTATTCTGAAAATATTCACTCATATAAGGTAGAAGTTGGTGAAGCTAATGTTGAGTTCTCCGAATTTGTAAATGATAAGCATATTGCAACTTATAAGTTGGATAAGGAAACTGATTGGCAGATTTTGAAATTTGCCAATGATAAAATTATGAGCTTTGAGGACATGCTTTCGCAAATGCAGACTCTTAAGCCTGATTTTAATGCTGAAGATTTGAAAAAAAATCTTAATCGACTAAAAGAGATTCGCCTACTGTATTGTGATAAGGATTTTTCTGGAATTATTTCGGTTATTAATGTAAATGAATAATTAAATAACAAAACACTAAAAACTAATTCCACGTTTAAAGAAATGATAACCAAAAAATGCTAAAAAGAGGACTAATAAAACAATAATGCTTTACTATAGTTTAATAATCTTTTTTGTACTAACTAATTCGTTGCTTACTGAAATTAATTTTAAATAGTATGTTCCTCTTGATAAGCTAGAAATATTTAATTTATATGATTTTAAAGCTCTAATATTTTCTTGTAATAGTAATCGTCCTTTAGTATCGTATAACTCTATGTTGCCTGAAAATAAGTTTTCAAAACTCAGTGTAGTAAATGAGTGTGTAGGGTTAGGGTTAATTGAAAATAGGAGTTTTTTCTTTTGATGTGCGACGCTCAATGAATTTAAATCGACACGAACTAGTTTAATAAAATCAGAATGATTAGATAATTCTAAAAATACTACAGAGTCATTTATATAAATAGGGTGATAGAAAATATAATTATTATCAATAATAATATCATAAAATGTCCAAGTAAGTCCATTATCAATAGAGCTTTTTAGCCCCGCGCCACTGAATATTTTTCCCCAAACATCAATCCTATCATTACCCAACATGCGCACTATCGAAGGGTGAAATGCATGGTTATTATTTAACGAATCAATTACATTAAAAGTAGATCCTCCGTCTAACGATAAATAGACCTTGTCTGGATAGCCATAATTAAATACAGCTCCTCTATTATTGAAAAAAGAAATGGAAGGTATCGTTCCGTCATAATGAGCCAAAATATTGTTTAGTGTATCCCAAGTTACACCAGCATTCTGCGTTTTTATAATTGAAGTAAAATATGTACTATTATTGTGTGCCAACTTATACCAAGTAGTATCGTTAGCAATTGTTGTTTTTCTATTATACCCATACGCATAGGCGGGTTTTCCTATAGTGGTATCATTTTCATAAAATATTGTATCCCAGCTTTGTGCTCCATCATGACTTACAAATGAACAGTTGCCTTCATTAATAATTCCACCATCCAAAATAAGTGTATCCTTATTAATAGCATAAAATGACTCACCAGCATAACCTATGAGAGGGATTGTATCAATTGTAGAAAAGGCATCTGTAGTTTTAAATATAAAATGAGGATGTTCCTCACTATAATCGTTAATAATATAATGAATACTATCATTAGCAGTTGCATACAGCAATGGATCAGCTTCGAACTTGAAGGAATTAATGACAGTCCAACTGTCACCAAAGTCACTTGATTTCATCAAATGGGTATCGTAGTTGGGATTTATACCACGTTTTGCAAGCACATAAATATTGCCATCATTTTCAGTTACAGCTCTAATTTGTAAAGTATCGGGATAAGTTAGTTTAATAGGAATATATTGCCCAAATGCAGAAGATAGGAGTGCAACTAAGGAAATGATAAGAAATAGACTTTTCATGTGCCAGAAATTTGTTAGTTAATCATTGAGCTAAATCTCTAATTATTAATTGGAGTGTCAAAAGTACTGAAAAACACTTTGCATTTGATAAGAATATCACCGAAATATTGAAAATAATACAATAGATAGGTGCCGCCCATTACTACTTAAGCCTTCCTGACTGTATATTGAAGCAGTCTTAACGATTACTTAATGAATAATATATAGGATATATAATAACTTAAGATGATAAAATAGATGATTATATACAATAGTAATAACAATTACTGCAGATTGAATTAATTCAAAACAAAAGCCTCTATTTTATTTTGTGAGTTTTTGAGAAGAAAGCAACATATACAAGGCCTTTGAAGTTTTTGAAATAAGGAGTTTACATTTTGTAATCGACTGTTTCAAAAACGAAAATAACGAAGTAAATGTTGTTTTCTTTCAATAAATAATTATGCTCCTAAAGTAGCAACCATAACAGCCTTAATAGTATGAAGTCTGTTTTCTGCTTCGTCAAATACGATGCTTGCAGGTCCTTCAAATACTTCTTCAGTAACTTCAAGTCCATCTAAACCAAATTTCTGATAAATTTCTTCACCAACTTTAGTATCACGGTTGTGGAATGCAGGTAAACAGTGCATGAATTTCACGTCAGGATTTCCTGTTGCATCCATAGCTGCTTGATTTACTTGGTATGGCTCCAAAAGAGCAATTCGTTCCTTCCAAACCTCGTCAGCCTCGCCCATACTTACCCATACATCAGTATAAAGGAAATCACAATCTTTAACACCAGCTTTCAAGTCATCAGTTATAGTGATAGTAGCGCCAGTTTCTTTAGCAATTTCTTTGGCAAGAGCAACTAATTCAGCAGTTGGCTGAACAGCTTTTGGTGCTACAGCACGAAAATCCATTCCCATTTTTGCTGCGCCAATCATTAGCGAGTTACCCATATTATTTTGAGCATCACCCAAGTAAGCAAACTTAACTTGGTTCAATGGCTTATCACTATGCTCTATCATAGTAAGAAAGTCAGCAAGAATTTGTGTTGGGTGAAATTCTGTTGTCAAACCATTCCAAACCGGAACGCCAGCAAATTCGCCTAGTTCTTCAACAATTGATTGTCCAAAACCACGGTACTCAATACCATCATACATACGTCCCAATACACGAGCAGTATCTTTCATTGTTTCTTTAGCGCCAATTTGAGTTCCAGAAGGGCCTAGGTATGTAACGTGACCACCTTGGTCGTTAACTGCAGTTTCGAATGCGCAACGTGTACGTGTTGATGCTTTTTCGAAAATTAGAGCAACATTTTTACCTTTTAAACGCTGAGTTTCTGTACCTGTATATTTTGCTCTTTTAAGATCTCTTGATAAGTCTAAAAGAAATGTAATATCCTTTGGGCTTAAATCCAATAGCTTTAGGAAATTCTGATTTTTTAAGTTGTAAGCCATAATTTCTATATTTTAAAATGTGATATATTAATTTCTAATTAATTTGGATTGCAAATGTAATAGTTTATTATTTTACAATACGTGTTCCTGACCCTTCTTTCTTTAATAATCTAGCATCAGTAATAACAGTTTCTTTTCCGCCATTTTCTACAAATTGAATTCCGGCACGTACTTTAGGAGCCATGCTACCTTCGGTAAACTGCCCGTCTGCAAGATGTTTAGATATTTCTTCAATAGTTATACTTCCAAGTTTCTCTTGCTCAGGAGTATTGAAGTTTACCATTACGTTTGTAACATCAGTAAGTATAAAGAATGCATCAGCATTAATATTAGAAGCAAGTTTTGCTGAAGCTAAATCTTTATCAATTACAGCATCAATTCCTTCTAATTTGCCATTCTTTTTGAGTATGGCAGGAATTCCACCACCACCAACAGTGATAACAATATTCCCTTGGCGAGCAAGAGTCTCCACAACTTTCCAATTGCTTATATCAATAGGTTTTGGCGAAGCAACAACTCTTCTATATCCTCTTCCTGCAGGGTCTTCTTGAAATTTCCATCCCTGCTCATTCATTTTGTTCTTTTCCTCTTCGGTATAGTATGGTCCAACTGGTTTTGTTGGGTTCTTAAATGCAGTATCATCTTCGTCAACAAGAACTTGGGTAATAAGAGCTATAATGTCTTTTTTAACGCCTCGTTCAGATAATACATTGCGCATTTGCTGCTCAATCATATACCCAATTGAACCTTGAGTTTCGGCTACGCAAATATCCATAGGTTGCTTTGGTATTCCAAATTCCTTGAATCCAGCTTCGTGCTGTAATAATACGTTTCCAACTTGTGGGCCATTGCCATGAGCAATAACTATATCGTAACCTAAATCTAATAAATCAGCTACATCCTCACATGCTGCAAAAATATTTTCTTCCTGTTCACTTACTGTTCCTTTTTGTCCGCTTTTTAATAAGGCATTGCCTCCCAAAGCTACTACAGCTAATTTCTTCATAATAATTGAATTAATAACCGACGCATCATAATAATGCGCGTTGTTTATTCTTAAAATATATAATTAATCGGTGGAGGAAGGACAGTCTTCTACTTAAATTAATTAACACTCCACGTGCTATTCCAATTCTAATTTACTATCTCTAGTATTTATAAAATCGGTAATGATTATTCCCAATTATTAGTTGGTATTATCATTATTCTTCGTAAAACATGATTGTTTTTTCCGAAGGAAGACAAAAGTAATATTATTTATGAGATAAGATATTTTTTAAGGATATTTAATACTTCAATTATTTAGATGTTTTTAATCAATCATTTTTGATGTTGAAACAATAAATCCATCCAAATATTTATCGCCAAGCTCTACTTCAACAATCGAATTTACGAGTGATTCATTATAGTTAGTATATACTTTTATATAATTATCAGTCCAACCCGAAATCACACTGTCTTCTTCGCTATTTTCAAAGAGTACCTTATGTTTTGTGCCTATATTATTTGAATAGAACTCTGCTTTTTTCTTTTCTGATAATTTGTGCATTTCCTTGCTTCTTCTTTTTTTCTCCAAATTTGGAACCTGATTCTTTATGCGTAAAGCATGAGTATTCTTGCGCTGAGAGTATGTGAAGGTGTGGATATATGAAATGTCTATTTCTTTAATAAAAGTCATTGTCTCTTCAAAAAGCTCTTCAGTTTCTGTTGGAAAACCAATTATAACATCTGCAGCAATACACGCATTTGGCATAAGCTGTTTTATTTTCGCCACTCGATCGGCATATAATTCAGTATCATAAAAGCGTTTCATATCTTTCAAAATAGTATCGCTACCACTTTGTAGGGGTAAATGAAAGTGAGGTAGAAAAACCTTTGATTTGGAAACTAGCTCAATAATTTCATCAGTTAGTAATTCTGGTTCACAAGATGAAATTCTTATTCGTTTTATACCATTTACTTTCTCTAGCTCTTTAAGTAAGTCGTAAAAATTCTCTGAGCTACCTTTTCCAAAGTCGCCAATATTTACTCCTGTAAGGATAATTTCTTTAATTCCCTCAGCAGCAACATCATGTGCTACAGCAATGGTTTTTTCTACAGAAACACTTCTTGAGCGCCCTCTTGCCATTGGAATGGAGCAATATGTGCAAAAATGGTCGCAACCGTCTTGCACTTTCAAAAAGCTTCTTGTTCTATCTCCAGAAGAATAGGAAGGAATAAATCTTTTTATTTTCCCTATTTCCGCTACATGTACCTCAGTGGCTCTGTCGGAAGTTGGGTTTTGTATATATTCAACAATATTATATTTATCGTCGTTGCCCAATACCATATCTACATATTCCAGCTCGCTGAGTTTTTCAGGACTAAGTTGCGAAAAACACCCTATTACACTAACTTTGGAGTTTGCATTTCTTTTTTTTGCTTGTTTGGCTGCAGTTTTAGTTTTTTTTTCGGCCAATTGAGTTACAGAACAAGAGTTTATTATATAATAATCGGCAGTATCCTTAAAATCTACAAGCTCATACTCTTCCTCTGGAAACATTTTACGAATGGTAGAAGTCTCAGAGTAATTTAGTTTACAACCTAATGTATGAAACGCTATTTTCTTTTTCAATGTAATTATTGCTTTTTAATTTGCGGCAAAGATAATGGTTACATTGATAAATTATTAAATTATAAAATATTAAATTAATAAATTGTCATATTAATTCAATTTCGTATTCCAATAGTATGAAATTTGTCAAATAAAAATTAAACATTAACAACTAAACATTAAGCATTAATTAACTATATTTGCGGCAAATAATTTATAGTATTTAATGAAGGCAAAGAAGCAAGAAAAAAATCTTTTTAAGAGGATATTTTCCAATGTAAACCATAAATATAAATTTGTGGTAACAGATGAGTTAACATATGAAGATATGCTGACTTTTAGGTTGTCGCGTATGAATCTTTTTATGCTTATTGGATTTGTTACAATCTTCGCTGTATCGATTACTATTTTTTTTATTTGGATTACTCCTCTTAAAGAATTTATTCCTGGCTATGCCAGTGTTGATAAAGTGTATCAGGTTTATATTAATCAAGCAAGGATTGATTCTTTGCGATTACGATATGATCAAGAAGTGGTTTACCGAGAAAATTTCTATAAACGAATTTTATTGGGAGAAGATTTATATAATACTGATACAATATTGCCCGCTCGAAATGCGGAAATAGATTATAATAATATTCCTGATGTAAAATCTGATAGAGAGAAGCAGTTGCGGAAAAAATGGGATAATGTTAATGATTACGACCTAGTTTATTCTAATAACCAAGGAGTATCGCGAGGTATAGGTCAGTTTGTATTTTATACTCCTGTGCGTGGTACTATAACTAATGGATTTGATGCCTTGGAATCACATTTTGGTGTTGATATAGTTTGCAAGAATAACGAAACAATAAAATCTACTTTGGATGGGCGAATAATTTTTTCGGAATGGACATATCAAGGTGGTTATGTAATTACAATTCAACACGATGATGACCTAATAAGTATATATAAACACAATTCTACTTTGCTTAAAAAACAAGGAGATATTGTAAAAGCAGGAGATCCTATCGCTATAGTTGGAAATACAGGAAATCTTACATCGGGGCAACATCTACATTTTGAGTTGTGGTATAAGAATAATGCTGTAAATCCTTCCAACTTTATAACTTTCAAATAATTCATTTATCTTAAGTATAGAAATATAAATGTATAATACTAACGAAGACATTCAGAAGAAAAGAATTGCAATATTAGGTTCCACAGGTTCTATAGGGACGCAAGCTTTGGAAGTAATTTCTGAGCATCCAGATGTTTTTGAGGTGGAGGTTCTTACTGCGGGTAATAATGTTGATTTATTGATTGCGCAGAGTTTAGAGTATAAGCCTAATGTTGCTATTATAGAAAATGAGGATTTATATTCCAAACTTGAGCAAGCATTAAGTAAAGAAGATATTCAGGTTTACGCTGGACAAAAAGCTATTGAGCAAATTGTAGAAATGAGTAGTATCGATATGATACTTATGGCAATTGTGGGCTTTGCCGCACTGGCTCCAACACTTAATGCTATAGAATATAGTAAGCAAATTGCCATTGCCAATAAAGAAACTTTTGTTGTAGCTGGAGAGATAGTTACTAAGAAAGCAAGAGAAAAAGGTGTGAATTTATATCCTGTAGATTCAGAGCATTCAGCAATTTTTCAATGTTTGGTTGGTGATTTTGATAATAAGATTGAAAAAATCATTCTAACTGCATCGGGAGGTCCTTTTCGTGGAAAAGATATTGATTTCTTGCGTAATGTAAAACCAGAAGATGCACTAAAGCATCCAAACTGGGAAATGGGTGCTAAAATCACAATTGATTCGGCAAGCATGATGAATAAAGGCCTTGAAGTAATAGAGGCTAAGTGGCTTTTTAATTTAAGACCTGATCAAATAGAAGTAGTTGTGCACCCACAATCTATTGTGCATTCAATGGTGCAATTTGAAGATGGAAGCATAAAAGCTCAAATGGGATTGCCAGATATGAAGCTTCCAATTCAGTACGCAATGGCTTATCCAGAGCGTCTTAAGAATAGTTTTCCACGCTTAGATTTTAAAGATTATAATTCTCTAACTTTTGAGCAAGTAGATGTGCAAAATTTTCGTAACCTTGCACTTGCTTTTCATGCATTAGAAAAAGGTGGTAATATGCCAGCTATTCTTAATGCCGCTAATGAAGTTGCCGTGGCAGCTTTTCTGAAAAATAAAGTAGGTTTTGTACAAATGTCAGAACATATTGAGCAATGTATGAATAAAGTTAGTTTTATTCATAAGCCTTCATACGAAGACCTTGTTCAAACAGATTTAGAAGCACGAAAGTGTTTCAATAGTTTTATATAATTATTATATTACAATTATGGATGGATTAGTAATGGCTGGGCAGTTAATCCTTGGCCTTTCAATAATAGTAACACTTCACGAGTTAGGTCATTTTTTGGCGGCTCGAGCTTTTGGTATTAGAGTAGAGAAATTTTTCTTATTTTTTGATGCATGGGGCATTAAGCTTTTTAGTTTTAAGAAAGGAGATACAGAATATGGAATTGGTTGGTTGCCTTTGGGAGGTTATGTAAAAATTGCTGGTATGATTGATGAGTCAATGGATAAAGATGCAATGAAATTACCACCCAAAGATGATGAATTTAGATCTAAGCCAGCATGGCAACGCCTTATCGTTATGATTGGCGGTGTGGTAGTAAATTTCATACTTGGTGTTATTATCCTTGCTTTTATCACATTGCATTACGAAAAAGAATACCTTCCTGTAGATGCTATTGATAACGGAATATATGCTTATGAACTAGGGAAGGAAGTAGGCTTTGAAACTGGTGATAAAATTATAGAGGTTAATGGAGTTAAATTAGATCGTTTTAATGATATTACATCACAGAGCAACCTAATGGGAGCAACGATTACGGTGCTTCGTGATGGTGAAGAAGTTGATGTTATTATCCCTGACGATTTTTACAAGAATTATACTAAAAAAACTAAACCCCTTTTTATTAGAGCTGATAATTACGAATTTGTAATTGATAGTGTTATTCCTAATATGGCAGGCTTCGAAGCTGGTCTTATGAAGGATGATAAAGTGATATCTATAAACAATAGCTTTGTTTCTAGCTTTGGGGAGTTTAGAAGTAAAGTGATAGAAAATAAAGGGTCTGAAATTAAATTAACATTGCTTCGTGAGAATGATACACTTGACCTTGCAGTTAATATTGATAGCTCAGGAATGATTGGTGTTTTGGCATTGCGTCCACCTTACCAATATAAGAAATACAGTGTTGCCGATGGACTTAAGTATGGTGTGAAAGATGGCGTTTCCATTCTTTCGGCAAATATAAAAGGCTTTGGAAAGATTTTTAGTGGTAAAGAAAAAGCTACTGACTCATTGCAAGGTCCAATAGGCATAGCTACTATATATGGTTCGGTATGGAATTGGCATCGATTCTGGTTTCTAACAGCAATGATTTCTCTTATTCTTGGTTTTATGAATATACTTCCTATCCCTGCCCTTGATGGTGGCCATGTAGTATTTCTTTTGGTAGAAGTTGTTACAGGTCGTCCTGTGTCTGAGAAGATTATGGAAAAAGCTCAAATGGTTGGAATGTTTATTTTATTAGCGCTTATGGTTTTTGTAATAGGCAATGATATTTGGAAACATATAATTAACTAAGAATACTCTAGTTTTGTGTTTTTAATATTATTATTTTTGTAGAAATTTATTGAAAATAATGAGTACAACAGAATATTCAGGATATAAATATTTGGATAAAATAGACAGCCCTTTTGATTTAAAGAAAATGGGTGGAGCTGAGTTGCCAGAAGTTTGTAAAGATATTAGAAGCTTTTTGATTGACTGCTTAGCTAATAATCCCGGCCATTTTGGTGCTAGTTTGGGAGTTGTAGAACTTACCGTTGCTCTTCATTATGTGTATAATACTCCTCACGATAAAATTGTTTGGGATGTTGGTCATCAGGCCTATGGTCATAAGATACTAACTGGTAGAAAAAATGATTTTCAGACAAACAGAAAGCTTGGAGGACTAAGTGGTTTCCCTAAAATATCTGAGAGTGAATTTGATGCTTTTGGAGTAGGTCATTCATCTACTTCCATATCGGCTACTCTAGGTATGTCGGTTGCCTCAAGCCTTAAAGGAGAGAAAAACCGACAACATATTGCTGTAATTGGTGATGGTGCTCTTACTGGTGGTGAAGCCTTTGAAGGGCTTAATAATGCAGGAGTTAATAAATCTAATATGCTTGTTATTCTTAATGATAACGGTATTTCTATTGATAAAGGAGTTGGTGCAATTAAGGATTTGCTACTGAATGTAACTACCTCAAGAGTTTATAATAATTTTAAAGGCAAAGCGTGGAACGCTTTAGGAATACTTGGAACGGAAGGACCAACACCTCGTAAAATAATACAGAAGATTAATCTTGCAATAAAAAATACTTTCCTTAAAAAATCTGATCTAATGGAGTCGCTAAATATGCGATATTTTGGTCCGGTAGATGGTCATGATGTAGAAAAATTAGTAAAGGTAATGGAATTGCTTAAAGATATTTCTGGTCCTAAATTGCTTCATGTAATTACAAAAAAAGGAAAAGGATTTGAAAGAGCAGAAGCTGATCAAACAACATTTCATGCTCCAGGAGTTTTTGATAAAACAACAGGAGAATTGAAAAAAGAAGACACTTCTCATTTACCACCCAAATATCAAGATGTTTTTGGTATTACCATTACCGATTTGGCTCGTGATAATAAAGATATTGTAGCTATTTCGCCAGCCATGCTTAGTGGTAGCTCTCTTACCATTATGCAAAAAGAATTTCCTGATAGAGTTTTTGATGTAGGTATAGCAGAACAACACGCGATAACTTTTAGCGCTGGTTTAGCTATTAGTGGACTAAAACCATTCTGTAATATATATAGCACGTTTTTACAAAGAGGATATGATCAACTAATCCATGATGTAGCAATTCAGAAATTGAATGTTACATTTTGTATTGATAGAGGTGGACTTGTTGGTGAAGATGGACCTACTCATCATGGTAGTTTTGATTTGGCATTCCTACGTCTTGTTCCTAATATTAAAATAATGGCTCCTATGGACGAAATGGAGCTTCGTAATATGTTATATACTTGTCAGAAAAAAGACCTTGGACCTACATCCATAAGATATCCTCGTGGTAGAGGTTATAATTTGGATTGGAAAAATAACTATGAGGAAGTTCAGATTGGTAAAGGGCGCGAATTATTAGCTGGCGACAATATAGCAATTGTTAGTATTGGGCATGTTGGTAATTTTGCAGTACAAGCGGCCAAACAAGTTAAAGATATTACTAAAGTAGGTGTTTATGATATGCGTTTCTTAAAGCCTTATGATAGTGAAATGCTTCATAAAATTTTTAAGAATTATGATAGTATTATTACAGTAGAAGATGGTACTGTGATAGGTGGTTTGGGTAGCTTATTATCCGAATTTAAGAATATGCATAAGTATACAAATAGTATTAAGGTACTTGGTATTCCTGATCAGTTTATTGAACATGGAAAACCTGCCGAACTACATGCCATTTGTGGTTTTGATGTTAATGGGATTATTTCAGAAATAAAAAATGTAATTAAATAGTTTTTTATTTAGTTTTTTTATTACTTTTATATCCTTAAAATCTATTATATAGATTACCAGTAAATAGTGGTTGGTAAGTGTTGATTATATAGCGTTTAGATATTAACTAATAATAAAAAAAGTGATTTTATTAACTGCAATTGTTGCTTTACTTATTTCTTTTTATTTATTGAATGAAATAACTGATAAGTTTTTTGTTCCTTCATTAGATGCAATTTCGCATAGATTGAAAATGTCTGATGATGCTGCTGGTGCAACATTAATGGCCGCAGGTTCAAGTGCTCCTGAATTATTTATCTCCATTATTGCTGTTATTTATGGAGGCGATAATCTTGAG
>JAOZSY010000168.1 GCA_029939445.1 Bacteroidales bacterium | reverse complement strand
TTAGCCAGCCAAATTTTAAATGGCTCAGCTTTGGGTGAAGGAATAGATTGTATTAATCTTAATACCTCTTCTGTGTCAGCAACATCTGTTTTATAAAATTTACCGTCTTTTGATTGCATTTTCAGTTGACTACAATTTGTTGCCAACTGACTTCCTTCTTTTTTAAGTCTTGATTTTAAAACACTCCAATATTTTCTCGGATTTGGACTATCAGTTAAAACACCAACAACATCAACGATTGAAAAAAACCATTTTTCAAGATTTTCGTCCCAAATAACTCTTACCTTTTGGTCTTGAAATAATTTTATAGCTTCTTTTTTATCCATATATTTTGTTTTTTTCAAAGGTAATCAAAGTTTTATATCATGAAGGCTCTTTTATTAAATATGAATAATTCCATTTTTTGTTGGTTTATACATAATTAAAATAGTTGGAATGAAGAATATAGGTAGTATATATTGAAACTTCGTATCTGTATTATCTTCTTTTACGGCAAAAAAACTGGCTGCTGCGCTCCCGATAATTATCGGGATGTATCGCATTGCTTTAATATACTTGGCTTAATTGCACGCTATAGAGGCTGCCTGTTATACACCCCACACGATAAAATCGTGCGGTAGCGGGGTTTTTTACATAAATTGACAATACAAAAATAACATCTAACTAGACCTTGTGAAAAAAAAATTACTTATTTGAGAAATCAAATCCAACTACTAAATTTAGTGATACGGTAACCAATAAACCATCATTTTTATAAGGCGTCTCAAATGGCAAATCCGTATATTCATGACTATAATGCAGAATTCTAGTTTCATCATTATATAAAACACCAATGGCTGTACTTAAACTCCAGTACAATTTGGATTTTGGCGTAAAAGATTTTCTTAAACCAATCCTAAAAGCACTTCCATACCTATAACTTTGCATGCTTATTTCTTGATCAAAATAATATTTATCAGATGGCCTTTGCAGTGTGAGATTATCGAATGAGAGCTCTTTAAAAATAAGTTCTGCTCCATAAAAATAAGTGCGTCTATTTTTCTCAGAATATTTCGAATTTTTCTGAAAACCTATTTTTATCACAGGACCCGACGCACAATAATATGAGTTCGTATTTTCAGTAAAATCAACATTTGGCTTAGAACTTTTTGGTAATATAGGTCTATTATAATTAATTTGTGAATAAATTGATTTTCCTCCAAAATTATACTCTACATTAATACCATATTCTCCAAAAAATAAAAGCTCTGTGTTTAAACCAACTCTTAATCCTGATTTAAGATCATCATTTTCTGATTTTTGCGATCTACCAATTAATGGAAATAATAATAAAATAATAAATAAGTGAGCATTTTTCATGATTAAATAAATTTAATTACCTTTTCACAAAGATAATAATAAAAAACGTTTGTTGAAATAAAAAATAAACCTATAAAATAATCAGTAATCTACCACTGCTGCTGCGCGATATCGGGGTGATATCCCATGTTATTCCAGCAGCAAACCATGGTAGAACCATTAAAGAAATAAATACTAATTCTATACTTTCAATATTTTTATTATTAGTCTTTATTTAGCTGTGACAGTATTTTTTCCATTGATTTATATAAATCAATTTCGTTTTTATAATCCACATTATAAGTTGAGCTTCCAGATGCTGTGGTGGAGTATTCAGCATGCTTTTTGCGCAGATAAATAATCGGTATTTTTTTCGCAAAGGCGTATCCGATTTCAATTCCAACACCAATTGATTTTGTGCTTAATTCTGCAATAAGAAAATCCGAATTATCAATCTCCTTAAATGCAGTTTCCATCATTATACTTTCTTCATTAGCCTTAAAATTATACTTGTCGACAAAAATTAGTAATTCTATATTGTTTTTGTTGAACAAAGTTTTTAAACTCTTAATTTCTTTGTAAAATAGTTTTCTGTTATTATAACTTATTGCAAAATATGCTTTCTTCATGTTTAATGTTTTTCTAAACTTTACATATCCCATTCACCTATGAATAGTTTTCTATTTGTCCTGTTGTGGACTATTATTTTTAAAATTCTTTGTATAATAACGCCAATAAAGGAATAATAGAAAGGCATAAACAGATAAAGCTGCTAGATTTATCAGATAATAGGTGTCAACATTACCTTCTTCAAGACCAATTGTTGGCACAATCATACTAGCCATTATTGGAAAAATAAAAGGAATGGCTATGCCCGCTCCAAAAACGATGTCATGAGCGGCTTTAGTTTTAAAATCAGGATCAATAATTCTTGTCAGCGTCAAACCGGTTGATAGGGTTCCTGTAAGTGTTCCATAAACAGATATAATTCTTTCTAAAGGGCTGTCTAATCCCGATTTGCGAATCTCTCTTACAACAAGCCACATTGTAAGCATTCCGCCAGAGATACTCATTACAGCTATTATTGTAATATACTCAAGAAAAACAGATATAGAAATTGCAGCAATTGCTGCGGTAACCATAAAGTCTAACGAACTACCTGATATTCGTGTCATTAAGCCATTATTAATAATATTGCCCCAGCCAAACCTAAGCATTATTTTTCTTGTGAGTATTGCAAATAGAGATCCAAAAATAAAGTGTAACCCCCATAATAGACTTATAATTTGCGATGCTATACTTTCATTTTTTAATGCAAAAGGCAAAGCAAATTCAACACCTTTAATAGACAAATATGTAATAAAATATACAACTAGAACAAGCGCTATTTGAAAAGTAAAGCCATCGATAGCCGAATTATGAGTTGTTAACTCTCCCGCGCAAGGTTGATCATCTACCTTTTTTATAACTCCTATTTCGTTACCCTTAGTATCATCAATGGTTTTAAGGTCAGGTGTAATATTGTATTTTTTCTGCAATACACGAATCAATATTAATCCAAATACCACGGCCCAAATATAACCCAGTGCTGCAAAGGTTAGTCCTATATTTGCTGCATTTTCAAACCCTAAAGATTCCCACGATGTACCAATTGAATATGCCTGACCAGGACCCTGACTAAAGCCTAATAAAATAAAGTATCCAAAAGTTGGAAAGAGATCAGGATTCGTTGTTTTCATAAACACAAAGGCAATAACCAAACCAACAATCACCTGAACAGCAGAGCTCAACGAATGAAGTATCCCTGTAGCAAATGTTGTTTTACTATTACCACTCTCTGATTTGCGAAGCGACATTGCAATAAAAACAATGGCTAGCAAATGGTAAATATATTTGCCATACCTATCTATTGGTATTTGAAAATGTTCAGCACTAATTAGGCCCACAAAGAATAGCAAAAAGCCAGCAATAATATTATTAGGGATCAGGTTTTTTTGTAAAAAAACTATCTTAGATCGTAAATAAGTTGCCAATAAAAGAAAAAGACCTATTGTCATTAAGTCCACAACAAATAACCAATGTGATTCCATGTAATTTATATTAAATAAAAAACCAAATGTAGCACTTTTAGTTATTCCTGTACAATATAAGGCGATAATTTATAATGCTGCCCGATGGTTTTCCAAATAGCATTTAGAGCAACTTCCCATTTTAGTCCAGACACTCCATTGCGACTACCAATAAGCCTGTACATATCATTATTATAAGAAATTTCAACTCTTTCGTCCACCTGAGGATTAATTGTTTGCAGGTCGTTAAAATTAAAAATGATACTCTCTTTATCATCAACAAAGTCTAATTCTATTCTGTCAATATAAAGTTTTACGTTGGCAGAACCAATATATTTTAGTGATTCTTCAGGCTTGCTATGATAGACTTTTGAATTTATATCTTCAAAGATTACATCAGAATAGTTAGTGTCAAGTTTGTTGTTGATATAAGACAAAAGCCATTTTTCTTGCCAATTATACCAATCGCGTATGTTATCAAAATGTAGTTTTCCTTCTGTTATCCTTTCAAAAAAGCCATATTCATTAATATAAATATCATAATTGCATTTTGAACAGGTAAAATTGTTTTTATTAATCCTAAAACTATCTATGGCTTCACATTGTGGGCAAGTGTATATAGCATGATTAATATGCTCCGATCTGTTTTGAGAATATATTTTATTCATCATTTTTCGTTGATGCTCAACCTCGTCAAACGCTATAGCTTTAGACAGTTGTTCAAACATTTCGTTTTCAGACAAACTGCCAATTTCATGTTTCTCAAAAAGAAGCGTATATTCAACTTCAACGTGAGTGCGTCGTGTATTTTTAGCCCATCGAGGGTTAAACAAATTCATGCCTTTTAGCGTTGCAACAACAACCGGCACTTTCAAAAGTTTAATTAGTTTTATAATAGATGGATCTATCGCAAAGCTTGAGCCCGCCCAATTCCGAACAGCTTCAGGAAAAATTCCTACATTCTCGCCCTGATTAATTACTGATAAAATATCGCGAATTACTTTTGTGTCTCTTACATTTTTCTTTTTAGGAATAGTTCCCAATCGGGTTAGGAAAAATCGTGTAAGTCTTCCTTTAAAAACAGCATCTGACGAAACAAAGTGGGTGAAGTGTGGTAGATAGTGTCCGACAATAAAAGGATCCCAAAACCCAACATGATTACTTAAAATAATATAAGGTGGCTTAAGCTTTTTTACATTATTGGGTAGTTTTTTTCTAATCCTAAAAAAAGAGGTGAAAACAGAAAAGAATACATACGTTAAAAAGCGGATAGAATGTTTTGTTGGATAGGCTATTCTTCTATTCATAAATCAATCTCGTTTTATTTAATAATTAGTTTAAAAACATTATTATTTGACACATCATTATAAGTTAGTATTATCTTTTACTTTTGGTTGTAATGTCATTAATATCAAATACCTGTCGTAAGGCATCTCTATATCTATTTTGAACATCTGCTTGCAAAACCAAATATAGGTACTTTGTTACCCAAACTTTGTGAACTGTTAAATCTGAGATTATATAACCATTTGTTTGATGATAACTGATATCGCAAAGATAACATTTTTAGAAGGGTAGCGCAAAGTGCCTGCTTGGTTTATCCTGAGCGTAACAGAAAGGACAAGGTGGTGTATCCATTGTTGTTAAGTTTTAAGGTATTCATGCGTGCTGCGCAATAGAGTGACGCATACATAGGTATGTTGTATCCAAATATGTGAATTTTGTATGGGCCTACTTTCCTTTTATGCCAATCGTTACACCATCCTCTTTTTTTGATGGAAAGTAGGAAATTGACATGTCGGCAGTGCTGATATGCCATTCCCAATTTGTAAAAAAAGGAGTTTCTGTTTTTTTGGGCTTACCATACTTCTTGGTGAATATTTTTACTATTTTATCTAAGTCGGTATTTTTTAACCCAATATTAACAACTTTAAGTTTCTTTTTTTTAAAACCATACGTAATTAAACGTGCTTGCAATCCTTCAAATGTAAGATCTTCATCAATTTTATCATAGGCAGCATACCTTGGTAATTTATTTGATGATTTTTTTAGTTGTGATTCAATATCTTCAAGTGGTGTATCCCATTTCCAACCTCTAAAACCATCAATTTGTTTTTGAGAGTATGTAATAGTGGAACATAATAAGAATAGGATTGTAAAATATTTTTTCATGATTAATAAATTTAGATGTTTATAGGGATATTTTCATAGGGTAAATATAGTAATAAAAGAACAGTGTTGTTGAAAAGCAATACTATAATCTAATAATAAGTTATCTGTTACTTATCTTTTTAAATTAAACCCCGCTGCTGCGCGATTCCTATCGCGTTGCAAACCATAAACTTAGCTAAATTAACTATTTTACAATTTACAACTCCTTCATTCATTTAGCAAATATAAAAAATTATCCTTTATAATAATATGCTAATTATAATTTTATGATTTGTTCTTACAATGCTTGCTG